>NZ_JACOOP010000002.1:0-143330 GCF_014287725.1 Clostridium sp. NSJ-49
TTTAAAGCTTGGTATAAAGCTAAAAAAGGTTTTAACTCTTTTGAAAAGGCGAATAACTTAATATATTTATTTATCTTTCACTATAATTTTATTAGACCACATGGCTCATTAAATAACTGTACTCCAGCAGAAGTTGCTGGCTTCGCTAGCGATAGCTTAGCTAAAAACTCTTGGTTTTCAGCAGCTTAATTAAATTTAATACCTTTATTTAACCTGCAAAAATCAATTTTATTGTAGGTTTGTTTACCATACAATAAAAAATTCAAACTTATATAATTTTCAAAGAGCGAGCAATTCTATGAAAAATCAAGCTATTTTTTCATATCAACTTAACAGATTCTGTATATTTTTATAGGACACCATAAAAAAAGCCTTAATATCCTTTAAGATATTAAGGCAAAACATACTATAGTTTAATTCCACTATATAAAAATAGCATATTAGTAATTAATTTATAAACCGTACTTTTCCTTATTAGTCTCTCTGGACTATCTTAAAGGTATCCTATTGAGAAGAATATATAATATATTGTATGAAATGTCAATTATGTTTATATAAAATATAAGTATACTTTAGCTAAAAATTATATAAATTATTAAATCCATTGATGATTTTAAGTTTATCTGTAAATAAAGTTAAATAATAGAATAATATATTCTATGAGAAATAATAGGAGGGAATATGTAATACGAATATGAATTTTTTAAAAAAATATTTTAAAAAATACTATAAAATGTTTTTTCTAGCTATTGGATGCATTATGCTGGAGGTCTTATGTGACTTACTTCAGCCTACATTAACGTCTACTATAATTGATGAGGGTGTTTCATATAATGATATGAGTGTTGTGCTAAAATATGGATTTCTTATGATAGGAGTTAGTATTTTTGGAGCATTTATAGCTATTAATAGAAATAAACTTGCAACAACAGTTGCACAAAACTTTGGAGCAGATCTTAGATCAGATGTCTTTAATAAGATACAAAGCTTTGATTTTGATAATATAGATAAATTTGAAAGAGGATCATTAATAACAAGGCTTACAAATGATATAACTAACATACAAAATTTTATATATGGATTGATGAGAATATTTGTTAGAGCACCATTATTAGCTATAGGATGCATAATAATGTCTATAAGATTAGATTTAAAGATGTCTTTAATAGTTTTAACTATAGTGCCTATAGTAGGTGGTCTAATATATATAAATTTAAAATACGGCTATCCGTACTTTCTTAAGGTTCAAAGGGCTATAGATAAGGTAAATGAAGTTATTAGAGAATATTTAAGAGGAGTAAGAGTTGTTAAAGCTTTTAATAGATTTGATTTTGAAGAAGATAGATTTGAAAATGTTAATGAGGATTTAACTTATAAATCAGTTAGTTCAATGAAATTCATGGCAGTATTTAATCCTGTAATTACACTTATAGTAAATATGGCAATAGTTATTATAATATGGAATGGTGCTACAAGAGTAAATATAGGAACTATACAAGTTGGAAAAATAGTTGCTTTTACTAATTATATGACACAACTTCTATTTGCACTAATGTCAACAACAATGATATTTTCAAGTTTAATACGTGCTAAGACTTCAACTGAAAGAATTAACGAAATATTTTTAGAAGAAAATGATATAAAAGAAATAAGCAGTGATATATGTAATTCTTCAGAAATAGGAAATATAAAATTTGAAAAAGTTACATTCTCATATAAAGGCTTAAAAGGAGAACCTATAATTGATAATATATCATTTACATTAGAGAAAGGAATGACCTTAGGTATTGTAGGTTCTACTGGAAGTGGAAAAACTACATTAATAAATTTAATTCCGAGGTTTTATGATGCTAAGTCAGGAAAAATATTAATAGATGGAGTAGATATAAGAAATTATACTTTTGAAGAATTAAGAGATAAGATATCAATAGTTCCTCAGAGGACAGTGCTTTTTTCAGGAACTGTAAAAGAGAATATAAAATGGGGAAAAGGAGATGCTACAGATGATGAAGTTAGAGAAGTTTGTAAAATAGCAGATGCAGATTCTTTTATTACTAGTTTTAATAAAGGTTATGATTCGATTGTTGGACAAGGTGGATCAAATTTATCAGGTGGGCAAAAACAAAGAATAGCTATAGCAAGAGCTCTTATTAAAAGGCCAGAAATATTAATATTAGATGATTCAACATCAGCATTGGATACGGATACTGAATATAGAATAAGAAAATCATTAAAAGAATATTCAAAAGATATGACAACAATATTAATTGCTCAAAAAATTTCATCTGTAATAAATGCAGATAAGATAATTGTATTAGACCATGGGAAGATTGTAGGAGAAGGTACCCATAATGAATTAATGAGTAATTGTGAAGTTTATCAAGATATTTATAAATCACAACAGTAATGGAGGTGAATATCTTGCAAAATAATAAGGGGTTCGCAGCAGGAACATCAAAAGCTAGTAGGTTTATGAGTAATAATGAAAAACCTAAAAATTTAAAAGAAACATTGGCTAGATTATGGAGACTATTTGGAGATGAAAAAAAGTTATTTTTATTAGTTTTTATATTAATAATAGTAGACACATTAATATTACTTTTAGTTCCTTATTTAATAGGAAAAGCTGTAGATATTATATCAATTGGTATTAATAATGTAGATTTTTCAGTAGTAAAAAAGATAATATATATATTAATAACTATATATATTGTTGATAGTACTATAAACCTTATTCAAGGACTTTCAATGGCTGGTATTTCTCAGAGAATAGTAAAAAATATAAGGAAAAGTTTTTTTGACAAGCTTCAAAAGTTACCTACATCATATTTCGATGCTAATTTAAATGGAGATATTATGAGTAGATTAACTAATGATATAGATAATATAAGTACTACAATATCCTCATCAGTAACGACTCTTATGAGTAGTTCTATAAGTATAGTAGGGTCTTTAGTTATGATGATTGTATTGAGTCCTATTTTGACTATAGCAGGATTAATAACTGCACCTTTAGTTCTTTTATTATCAAAAACAATTGCTAAGAGAACTAAAATATATTTTAAAGAACAACAGGCGGCTTTAGGAAATTTAAATGCACATATTGAAGAAAGTATTTCAGGATTAGAAGTTATTAAAGCTTTTAATCATGAAGAAAATATAAAATCTACATTTGAAGACTTAAATAAAGATTTAAGAATAAAAGGATATAAGGCACAAATATGGACTGGTTATTTAATGCCATTAATAAATGTAATAAATAATTTTGGGTTTGCAATGATAGCTTTATTAGGTGGGATATTAGCAGTTAATAATATGATAACTATAGGAATAATTGCATCATTTATAAGTTATAGTAAACAATTTGTAAGACCTTTAAATGATATAGCTAATATATTTAATACTTTACAATCAGCACTTGCAGGAGCTGAAAGAGTATTTGAAGTATTAGATCAAAAAGAAGAGGTAGAAGATAAGGAAAGTTGTAATGAATTAACAAATGTAAAGGGAGAAGTAGAATTTAAAAATGTAAGCTTTGGATATAATGATGATAATATAGTTTTGCATGATATAAACTTTAAAGTTGAACCAGGAAAATCCTTAGCTATAGTCGGAGCAACAGGTTCAGGAAAAACTACTATAGTAAATTTATTAACTAGGTTTTATGAAATAACAGAAGGGTCTATAACCATTGATGGAGTTGATATACGGGATTACTCAAGGGATAGTTTGAGGAGAAACTTTGGAATAGTTCTTCAAGACACCTATTTATTTTCAGGAATAATAAAAGAAAATATTATGTATGGAAAAGAGGATGCAACAGATTTAGAAATAATATCAGCTGCAAAGATAGCAAATGCACATACATTTATATCAAGATTACCAAATGGATATGATACAGTTCTTTCTGAAGGTGGTAGTAATTTAAGTGCGGGACAAAAACAATTATTAGCTATAGCTAGAGCTGTATTATCAAATCCTTCAATATTAATATTGGATGAAGCAACTAGTAATGTGGATACTAGAACAGAGCTTAGAATTCAACAAGCTATGTTAAGTTTAATGAAAGGCAGAACAAGCTTTATAATAGCGCATAGATTAAGTACAATAAGGGATGCAGATAATATAATGGTTGTAGAGGATGGAAGAATAATTGAATTTGGAAGTCATGAAGAGCTTATAGCTAAAGGTGGAAAGTATTATAACCTATATATGCTTAATAAAATAGGATAATTGTAAAATAGATTTATATAAATGAGATAATAGTCGATAAAGTACTATAAGAAATTTGAACTTATAAAACTTCTAAGGAATAACTTAATATAGAGAATGTTTTTGAGGAAAACTATGGGCAAGGTAATTGATATAACCGATATTTTAGCTTTAAGAAAGGCTGTTAGAATATTAGAGTTATTAGATAAAGATTATGATTATGATGTACTTAAAGCTCATCCTAATATATGTAGAGAAATAATAGTCTTATTTGGAAAAGAGCTAGATAAGCCAGAGAATAGTAAAAATGAATATCTATCATAATTTTATCATTACAATTTTTAAAAATATATAATGATAAAATTATAAATAAAAAAGAGGCTTTACGCCTCTTTTTTATCTATTAGCTAATACCTAATATGTTATTTATTTCATTTTTGTAAGCATCTGCTTTTGCACCGAAGATAGCTTGAATTCCGTTACCAACTTCCATAACACCAGCAGCACCTAAATTCTTTAATTCAGCTTTATCTACTTTAGCTTTATCTTTAACTTCAACTCTTAATCTTGTGATACAAGCATCAACAGATACTATGTTTTCTTCTCCACCTAAAGCAGCTAATACAGCAGGAGCTTTTTCAGCTATTTCACCTTTACCAGTAGATGTAGTAGTAGCTTCTGTCTTTCCACCTTTTTGAGCTTGGAAATCAGCTTTAGTGTAAAGTTTAGTTTCTTCTTCTTCATCTCTACCAGGAGTCTTTAAGTTCATCTTAGTAATCATGAAGTAGAATACGAAGTAGTAAACTACTGCATATATTGCACCAACAACTAATACCCAGATCCAGTTAGTAGGAACACCTGCACCTGCTGGAAGTAAACCGAATAATGAGAAGTCAATTACACCACCAGAGAATGTCATACCTATGAATACATTTAATATATCCATTAACATGAATGATAAACCTGCAAGTACACAGTGTACAACATATAGTACTGGAGCAACGAATAAGAATGTAAATTCTAATGGTTCAGTTATACCAGTTAAGAATGAAGTAACAGCAGCAGCTAATAATAATGATCCAACAACTTTCTTCTTGCTTGGAAGTGCAGCTCTATACATAGCAAATGCAGCAGCAGGAAGACCAAACATCATGAATGGGAATTTACCAGCCATGAATCTTGTAGTACCGCTAACAATATCATTCATAACTGATGCAGAAGCACCTACTAAATCAGTCATGCTTGATAATTGAACGAAATAAGCAGTATTAGCACCAGCAACAGTTTGGAATGATCCGTTTACTAAAACTTGTGCTTCAACGAAAGAACCATACCAGAATGGAGTATAGAATACGTGATGTAAACCAAATGGTATTAATGCTCTTTCAATTAATCCGTAGAAGAATGTTCCAATTGTACCTGCTTCTCTAACAAGGTTAGCAATTACAGATATACCATCTTGAACTAAAGGCCATGCAAATGCTAATACAGCACCAACTAAAGCCATAACTAATGAAGTTATTATTGGAACAAATCTTGATCCTGAGAAAAATCCAAATACTGGTGGGAATTGGATTGTGTGGAATCTATTGTGTAGACTTGCAGCAACTATACCTGTAATAATACCACCGAATACTGACATATTTAATGTGAATATTCCAAGATTAGTAGTTACGTAAGTACCATATTCCCCAACGTTATCAGGAGTTAAAACTCCTAATTGAGTAACACCTAAACCTAAAAGTGTAGAAATAACTTGGTTCATAACTATGAATCCAAATACTGAAGCTAAAGCAGCAGTACCTTTGTCTTTCTTAGCAAGACCAACTGCAACACCAACAGCGAATAATAGTGGTAAGTTACCGAATATTATATCACCTATATTTTTCATAACTGTTAATATAGCAGTAACGGCTGGAATACTAACGAAAGAAATTAGTGGACCATAAACTGCTGGTGGATTTGATAAACCACCGATACCTAATAATGCACCACCAACACCAAGTAATATACCTGCTATTGGAAGAGCAGCGATTGGAAGCATTATTGCTTTACCGATTCTTTGTAAAAATTGCATCATTTTATTATTCCTCCTTAGACAGTATTATTATATCCATTTTACAAAGTTATAATTAACTTTGTATTACACGGCCATAAAAAATAAAAAGGCCTAAATATCTATAAATATACTTTTATACACAAAGAAAACATCATTATTTCTCTGTAAGTAATATTTATACATATTTAAGCCTTGCCTGCATAACCAGTAACACGCTAATTATTTAATTTACGAAAAATATACTATCACAGAGAAAATATTTTGTAAATGTTTTTTTTGAAAAGGTTTTATAATTTTTTAAATTTATAGTTTTATAGTTAAATTTTTATAGTTATTATCTTTATTATTTAAAGCTATATCTACGTAATGTTTAATAAATGGAGATGGACAGCTTTTTAAGAGATTAAATCCTTTTGAAGAAATAATACTATCCCAAGATATTTCTTCAGAATCATCATTATATTTAAGTCTAATATTAGATAGTGTTTCACACATGGCTTTAAGCTCTTCTTCAGTATAATCATCACTATATGATAATCTTTTAAAGTTTTGGTTATAGACAAAGTTTTTAAAAGATTTTTTTGAATTACTCTTAAATGAAGGATCAAAGTTATCCATATTTAGTGTTGCAATTTCATAGGATAGAGATTTATCTTTATTAAATGTAGCTATGCCATACTGTTGAGGATAAATAGCTAAAGAACTACTTGCTATATCAGTTAAAATAGAATTATCTAGAGAAGTACTCTTTATGCTTTGAAAATGAATATGTCCAGTAAAGCATAGATGTATATTATTATTTTTTAAGGTGTTTAAAACCTCGTCACTATTATCTAAAGTAAATCCACTATAGATATAATTGCTATGGTTAATTATATTGTGATGAGATACAGCAATAATTTTTGCATTATTATTTTTAGCTAATTTACCGCAATTATTTATCCAATTTAATGTATCCTTAGAAATACATCCATTAACTTCAGGATAGTTTATGGATAAATTATTGTTATATAAATTATCATCTAGCATGAGTATGTATAATTTATTAGAAGGAGCTACTAAGTAACTTAATGATGATTTATCTTTTGATATAGCATCATTAAAACCAAAGTCCTGATATATGTTTATAAACTCTTCTTTAGAAACAAAATCAGTTTTATATTGATTTTCTTCTTTGAATCCACGGGCATTAGGATTATTTATATCATGATTTCCAGGAATTATGTAAACATCAACTCCAGAAGCTTTTATTTCTGCAAGCTTTGATGATAAATCTAAATGACTTTGCTTTTCACCATTAAGCGTTAAATCACCACTTAAAATTAGAAAATCAGGCTTTCTATTTTTAATTTCATTTGCAAATTCATTAAAAATTTCACAGATGAATTCTAGTTGTTTTCCATCTCCATTTTTATTAAATCTATTAAATGCAATGCCATAATCCGTTAGAGATTTAGATAAATAATGAATATCACTACTAATATAAAAAGTAAGCTCATCAGTAGTATTTATATTATTAGTAAAAGATAATTTTGAAGTATATTGGGTATAAGGTTTAAAAAACATATATATTATGATGATTATAGTAGAAAAAAAGAGCGGAAGATAAAAATTTTTAATATTTTTCATAGTATACTCCTTTTATAAAAAGCATTTATATCTATAATTTCCCAAAGAGAATAGTATTATGAGTGTATTTACAAATAAATAGAATTTTCTATAAAATTTAGTTTATAGTATAATATTGAATATATATAAAGATAGGAGTGAGTGTATGTTATTATTTGAATTAAACAAAGAGGAATCAAGAGCTTTTATGAGATTGGTTTCTGAGTTCGTAACTGTTGATAAGAAAATCAATAAGGAAGAAAAAAGTGTAATAGAAAAATATTTAAATAAATTAAATATGAATAAAGAGGAAATTAATGAAATTTCTCATACAGAAGCTATAGAAATATTAGATAAGTCAGAAGATAAAATAAAGAATATGGTGTACTTTGAATTGTTAGGGGTTGCTTTAATTGATGGAGATTATGAAACTTCAGAAGTCGATTATTTAGAAGAAGTTGCAGATAAATTTAATATTTCTAGAGCAACAAAAATAGCTTTAGCTAATTATTATTTTGATGTTGATAAAATGAAAAATAAATCAGAAGAGGAAGTTAAAGAAAAACTGATAAAAATATTAAATTAAAATAAAATAGTTGTTGCGGTAGTATATGTTTAACTTACCGTAACGACTTTTTTATTTTATGATGAATATAATAAGTTCAATTTATAGTGATAATCTATAAGTTGAAGGGTTGATAAATCCTAACTGAAAATGTAGGTTTCGATTTACTAAATGCAATTGTAAGGAATGAGCTAGTAAATGTGAAATAGAATATAAAAATGAATAAATAAAACAATAAAATGAATAAATAACATCTATAAAAATATAAAATAATCTTTATAATTATTAGAAATTTTGTTATTCTAGTTTATGTTGTTAACAAGATAAGAGGAATAATTATGTAAAAATTAGTTTGTTATTAAATTATAATTTGGAGAGATGAACAAATGAAGAAAGTTGATTTAAAGGCTATTGATTGGAAAGCAATAGTAAAAGAGTATTTTATAATAACTTTAGGTTTAATTTTGGTTGCTGTAGGGATAGAGTATTTTTATGCACCAAATAATCTTGCAGCTGGAGGAATAAGTGGGTTAGGTATAGTAGTTAATCATTTTATACCATTCTTAACACCGAGTGTATTTTGTTTCTTTGTAAATATAGCGTTATTTATTCTAGCATTCTTTTTAATTGGAGGAGACTTTGGAATAAAGACTCTTTATGGAACCTATGGATTAATATTTATAATGTGGGTTATTGAAAAGTTTTTAAACCCAGTAGCATTAACTAATGATTTAATGTTAGCATCGATTTTTGGACCAGCTATAATAGCTTTTGGTATGGCTATAGCTTTTAATGCTAATGCATCAACAGGTGGAACTGATATAATAGCTAAATTACTTAATAAATATACAACATTTAACATAGGAATTTCATTGGCAATAATAGATATATTGGTTACAGTAGCAGCTGCTATCGTATTTGGGGTTGATACAGGTTTTTATGCATTCTTATGTGTAATATTAAATGGGTTTTTAATAGATAAGTTCATTGCTATGTTTAATAAGACAAAGCAAGTAACAGTCATAAGCGATAAAAATGATGAGATATCTAAATTTATAATAGAAACTTTAGATAGAAAGTGTACATATTTTAAAGGTTCAAGCGCAAATAGTGGAGAATCTAAGGAAATAATTTATGCAATAGTAAAACAAAAAGAGTTAAATAAATTAAAAGATTTTATAGATAAGATAGATGAAAAAGCATTTATAACAATAGGACAAGTTGATGAAGTAAGGGGTAGTGGTTTCCCAAAATTAGAAGGTATTTAAGCTTTTTATAAATAAAATGTAAACTAATATTTAATAACTTATTAAATATTAGTTATTAATGTCTACTTCCAATAACACTCTATTGAGAGAAGATATAAAGTAATATAAAATGAACCTAGAACATTTAGGAGGGATAAATAATGCAAGCTTTTATAGTAATAGGACTTTTAGTAGCAGCAGTGTTTGTATCATATAAATTAGCTATAGAAAAACAACAAAATAAAATAATATGGCCCGCAATAACATTATTGATAGGACCTGGAATATTTATAATTCAATACTTAGTATCAGTTTTTAAAAATAATAAAAAATTCGCTTAAAATATGAAAAGAAAAGCTTAAATTTCCACAAAAGCTTTTCTTTTTTTATTAGTTATTAACAGAGGATTTTGAAATGCAAAAAATATTATTAGTAATATTGAAATTTTGTTTAATATTAGAAAAAAATCTAAGAGTTATCCACAATTAGTAGGCTTTGAAATGGAATATTTTCAATAAAAAGGTATAAAAGAACTAAAGTTCTGTTAAAACTGTTAAAAATTATCCACAAAATGTGGATAAACATTAAAAACTGTTGAAAAGTCTATAAAAGATATTGACACAATATATTATGTATAAAAAGTAGACAAACCCAATATAATGGGTGTCGTTGAAAAAACTCATAATTTGTTGCATAATGTAACTTAATAAAAAATATAAATAACAGAGTTATCAACAGAATCAACACTATTGTGGATAAATACTGTGGATAAGCATCCGATTTGTGAATAAATTCATTTGAAAATCTAATAAAAAATAAAAAGTTGTGGATAACTATTGTTAATTCGTAACTTTTTAATGCTATAATTAGACAAAATTAGTATTTACTATGGAGGAGAAATTTATGAATTATAATAAGAGAATTTTAAGAGCTGAATTTATAAATAGGCCTAATAGATTTCATGCAAATGTTATTATAAATGGAGAAGAGATAAAAGTTCATGTTCCTAATACAGGTCGTTGCAGAGAAATACTTGTACCAGGTTGCACTGTGTATTTAAGAGAGGAAAACAACCCTACAAGGAAGACCCCCTACGATTTAATAGCCGCAATTAAAGGAGATAAGCTTATAAGCATAGATTCTCATATACCTAATAAGGTTGTAGAAGAAGCTCTTAATAATAGAAAGATTGAGAAGTTAGAAGAATACACTAATGTATTAAGAGAAAAAACATTTGGAAAAAGTAGATTTGACTTTAAAATATCGAAAGATAATGGAGAGGAATATTTCCTAGAGGTTAAGGGCGTTACACTAGAGGATGAAGGTTATTGTAGATTTCCTGATGCCCCAACAGAAAGAGGAGCAAGACATCTTTTAGAGTTAGTAGAAGCTAAGAAGCAAGGATATGGTGCAGGAGTTATGTTTTTAATACAAATTGAAGATGTAGAAAAGTTTTCACCAAATGATGAAAGAGATCCTAAGTTTGGTGAAGCACTAAGATTTGCAGCAAGTAATGGAGTAGATATTTTTGCTTATAGCTGTATTGTTACAGAGAATGGAATAGAGATAAATAAACCTATTGAAATAATACTTTAATAAATTAAAAATACTACGAGCTAAGCTCGTAGTATTCTAATTTTCTTCTCTTATTAACTCTACAGTTAATATTTTTCCGTTATATTCAACTTTAGCTGAATCAACCATTACACCGATTAAAGTAAGTTCACATTCTACTTCACTTTCTCCACCTAATTGCCAATAGCATTCTTCAACCTCTTGTTGTCTAGGTCTATTAAGTATAGTATTTAATTGATTTAATTTTTCAGTTGATATATTAGCTACATCTCCAGAAATTAAAAAATGTGATTTAGTTTCATCAGAATTGAAATCTAGATGAATGTTTTTGTTTCCTAACTTTTTAAAGTATGTTACCATCTCATTAATAATTTTAAGGTTTTTTTCAAGTTTAAGTTTCATACTAACTCTCCTTTTTAAATGCTGTTATTAATGGAACAAGAATCATCGCAGTAAATCCAGCAGCAAAACCATTATTATATAAGTTAAGTGCACCGTGAAGATATCCTGTATTACATACTATGCAAACATGTATAAATCCTGCTAAAATTCCATATTTCCAACCAAACATACCTGATATAGGAGCTAAGCAAGTTGAAAATAATATTGCTAGTGTTAAACCAGCTGAAGATATTGGATTAATATGTATCATTGCAGCTATTGTTGCACCAATCATTACTGGAAAGACATTTCTGACGTTTTTACCAAAACATCCAAATCCTACAATAGTAAATATACCACAAATAGATCCACCGTTTATGTCTATACCTAGAGCAAGTATAAATAGAGTTGATAAAATACCTAATATCCCCATATTTATATATACTGTCTCTCCAAATGAAGTATAGAAATCATTAACTAAACGTCCACTTTGCTTTGTAATATTAATCATATTATTTTTAATATCTTTTGATGAAATTAAACCAACTATTATCAAGTAAATAAATATTATAAACAGGAAGATTAAAAGAGAAGTTTGATTTCCTGTATACCATTCTAATCTACTTTCAAAAGTGATATTGAAAAGTCTAAATATAGACATAAGCATTGTTCCTATTATTCCACAAGCAAAGCCTACATTATATAAATTATAACCGTTATGTGCTTTAACAGAGTTACTAGCTATTGGTGGTAATATAAAGCCAACTAATATTCCTAAAAATATTCCTATTATTAATGAAGGCATTTTAGGAAGATAATCAGTGTAATATAATTGAGTAACTATAGGAGATAAAGAAGTTCCTAATAAAGCTGCTAGAGTATAATTAGAAAATTTCTCTTTCTTATATCTACTAAATAAATACACTCCAAATATTATTGGCCATACATTTAATATATTCTTACCAAGAAATGCGAAGGCTGTAACAACCCATAAAGCCATTATTGTAGATCCATTAGGGACAATATTAGTAAATATAAGCAGTAACAGACATAATAAACTTGTTAATGCTGCATTTATAATACCTCCACCTATTCCCCCTACTTGAATATAATCAGTTATTAATATGTCTGGAGTAAGCAATATATTTTTTAGTCCAGAAAATATTTCAGCAGGAGTATTAACTATAAAACCAAATAAAATCATAAAAATATACAAGAGCATTAAAACTTTATAAGGCTTATAAAAATTTTTTCTTAAGTCCATAAAATTCACCTCTATGAGAGTGTAACAGATGATACTTAAAAAATAAATTAAATTTTTATAAAATATATTTAAATATGTCTACAAAATAGTATAATTAGTGATGATAGTTAACTTTATGGTGAGGAGAAGTGGAAAAAATGGAAAATAAAAGAATAAAGAATGTTCCTGAAATAAAAGGTATATTAAGAAGTCATGTTGTAGAAGTTCCACCATGTATAAGAGATTGTTCAGGAATAAAAATTTTTGGAAAGAGAATAAAATCTTTATTATTTACAACAGATGTTGCAATTATAAGGAATACTAATGCTGATGCAATAATAGCAGTATATCCATTTACTCCACAACCGTTAATAACTCAAGCTTTAGTTATGGCTGCTGATGTTCCAATATTTTGTGGAGTTGGTGGAGGTATAACTCAAGGGAAAAGAGTTGTTAACCTAGCTTTAGATGCAGAGTTTAAAGGAGCTATGGGAGTAGTAGTAAATGCACCAACATCTAATGAAATATTGAGAAAGATAAGAGAAACTATAGATATTCCTGTTATAGTGACAGTTGTATCAGAGTGTGAGGATATAAAAGCAAGAATAGAAGCTGGAGCTACGATACTAAATGTATCAGGTGGAAAAAATACAGCTAAGATAGTAAGAAAGATAAGAGAAGAGTTTCCAGATTTTCCAGTAATGGCAACTGGAGGACCAACTGAAAAGACTATTAAAGAAACAATAGAAGCAGGAGCTAATGCAATCACTTATACGCCACAATCTACAGGGGATGTAATGAGTGAACTTATGGATAAATATAGAGGAGTATAGTCGATAAGCAAGGTAAGAGTTGACTATACCAAGTGAAAGCTTTCTGTAAAAAAGGTAAAAAGTCTGTTAACGTAAAGGTTAAGATTTTTTTGTAGAAAAGAGAAAGAGTTTACTTATAAAGAGAGTAAGCATTTTCTTCGTAAAAATGTAACTTTATTTATTGAAGTTAAATATTTAATTAATATATTTGGATGACAGATGGCTAGTTTTATTAGATTTTAAACTCGTCATTTGTCTTTATTCATTTTATTTCATTAATTAGGAAATAAATTTGAAACATAAATGACATAAATATAATGTAGAATTATTACAGAGTAATTAATATGAGATAATATACCTTCTTTTATAGAGTATTAATTACTACTTAATTTGGTTAAGTAATAGATTTACGTATAAAGTTATGTTATACTGTAATATAACTGAAAATCCAAATTTCATCCATGGGATACACGCAACTTAGCTATTTAAACTATATAGAAAGTATATGTTCATAATAGAATGGGAATAGTTTGGTTTAGATATAAATAATTTAATATAGGGAGTAGTTTATATGGGTAGAGAATTTTATGTTGTAGATAGAATTGAAGAAGCATCTCTTGTATTAGAAAGTTACAATGGGGAAATAATTGTAATAGAAAAATCAAATGTTAATAAGTTGCCTAATGAAGGTGATGTGTTAATAGAGGATAATAATTTCTTTTACATAGATGAAGAGGAAACGGTAAAAAGAAAAGAAAAAATTAAAAATATAACGAAAGGTATATGGGCTTAGATTATGGATGAATTCAATAATAACGATGGATACATACATGAAGAAGGAAAGACTTCTAATGTAGATAATAATATTGAAAATTCAAAGCTAGAAAAGCGTAGTGAGAGAAATGCTAAAAAAAATGAGAAAACAGGTTTCTTTTATGATTGGGTAGTTCCAATACTTATAGCTGTAGTTTTAGCTGTATTAATAAACAAATTTATAGTATTTAAGGTTAAGATACCATCAGAATCTATGGTTCCAACTTTGAATGTAGGGGATAGGCTATTTGTAACTAGAGTATATAATCCTGAAAATTTAGATCGTGGAGATGTAGTAGTTTTCCATTCTGATGAAAAAAATGAAGATATGATAAAGAGATTAATAGGAAAACCAGGAGATCAGATAGTAATAAAAGATGGAATTGTTACCGTAAATGGAGAAACTCTTTATGAGAATTATATTGGAACACCAGATAAATTTAATGGGACATATGAGGTCCCTGAAGGGAAATATTTCTTCTTAGGAGATAATCGTTTCTTCTCAAGTGATTCAAGATATTGGGATAACCCGTATATAGACTCTAGCGATATTATGGGAAAAGCACAATTGAAAGTATATCCATTTGATGATTTTGGTATGATTAAATAATGTTAAATTAGGGAGAAGACATATGAGTGAAAATGGACGAAATAAAAATAATAACAATAATAATGCACCAAAGAAAAAGAATAATAAATTTCTTATAATATATGCAGTTATAGCATTCTTATTCTTGTACTCATTTAGTACAGCAAAAGACATGTTAACAACTACTCAAATATCTTATAATGAATTTATTCAGTTAGTTGAAAATAAGGAAATAGAAAGAGTTAGTACAGAAGGAACCGCCTTAGTAATAGTACCTAAAGATACTAGTGAATATAAAGGTAAAGTTCTTTATACTGGTAATGTAGATAATCCAGAGTTAATAAACTTATTAACTGAAAATGGGGTTGATTTCTACCCAGAAATAGTTAAACAAAATTCAGCTATAATGGATTTCATAATAATAAATGTTTTACCATTTGTGCTAATGTTCTTTATTGTTAGATTCATCTTTAATAAGATGGGTAAAAAAATGGGCGGTGGCCCAATGGGAATGGGTAAAAGTAATGCTAAAATATATATGGAAAATGATATAAAGATTACTTTTGATGATGTTGCAGGTCAAGATGAAGCTAAAGAGTCATTAACAGAAATAATAGACTTTTTAAATAACCCAAAAAGATATACTGAAATAGGAGCAAAATTACCTAAAGGAGCTTTATTAGTAGGGCCTCCAGGAACAGGTAAAACTTTACTTGCGAAAGCTGTTGCAGGAGAAGCAAAGGTTCCATTCTTAACTGTATCAGGCTCAAACTTTGTTGAAATGTTTGTTGGTATGGGTGCAGCTAAGGTTAGAGATTTATTCAAAGAGGCAGAAAAGAATGCTCCTTGTATAATATTCATAGACGAGATAGATTCTATAGGTAAGAGTAGAGATAATCAAATGCAAAGTAATGATGAAAGAGAACAAACTCTTAATCAATTACTAACAGAAATGGACGGATTTGATACTTCTAAAGGTATAGTTATCTTAGGAGCAACAAATAGACCAGAAATATTAGATAAAGCTCTTTTAAGACCAGGTAGATTTGATAGAAGAGTTATTGTTGACAGACCTGACTTAATAGGAAGAAAAGCTATATTAAGAGTTCATTCAAAAGATGTTAAGATGGCACCAGATGTAAACTTAGATGAAATAGCTAAGGGTACTCCAGGAGCTGTAGGGGCTGACCTTGCAAATATAGTTAATGAAGCTGCTTTAAGAGCTGTTAAGCATAAAAGAGATGAAGTAATTCAAGAAGACTTACAAGAAGCTGTTGAAGTTATAATTGCTGGTAAGGAAAAGAAGGATAGAATACTTTCAGCTCAAGAAAGAAAGATAGTAGCATTCCATGAAGTTGGTCATGCGCTTGTTGCTGGACTTTTAGAAGGAACTGATCCAGTTCATAAGATTACTATAGTTCCAAGAACGATGGGAGCTTTAGGTTATACAATGCAATTACCTGAAGAGGAAAAATACCTAGTATCTAAAGAAGAATTATTAAATCAAATAACAGTTATGCTTGGAGGAAGAGCTGCTGAAGAAGAAGTATTTAATCTTATTTCTACAGGAGCATCTAATGATATTGAAAGAGCAAGTCAAACTGCTAGAAGCATGGTAACTGTTTATGGAATGACAGAATCATTTGATATGATGGCATTAGAATCAATTCAAAATAGATACTTAGATGGAAGAGCAGTAAGAAATTGTAGTGAAGAAACTTCAACTTTAGTAGATAAGGAAATATTAAAAATAATAAGAGAATGTCACGAAAAGGCAAGAACTTTATTAAGAGAAAATAGAGATTTATTAGATAAAATTTCTGAATATTTACTAGAAAAAGAAACTATATACGGAGACGAATTTATGAAGTTCGTTCATGAAAAATATTCTGAATTAAAAAAGGATAAAAAAGAAGATAATGAAATCGCAGTAGAAGCAGATAATAATACTTTAGTAGAAGAAATAATTGCTAAAGATGAATTAACTACTGAAGTAATAGGAGAGGCATCTAATGTAGTTAATGATGATGCTGAAATTGAAGGCACTGAACTTGATGAAGCAACTGTTACTGTAGATGATGAAGAAACAAAATAATTTGTTAACGAAAAAGAGAAATATACGCTAAAGCGTTATAAATATTGGCTTTCGCTAGTAGAAATGTATGCCATTGGCATAGATTAATATTGCCTGACAGCAAGAGATTATAACTCTGCCGTCAGGCATGTTTAACTTAACAGGATAAAAGATAATATCTCTATAATTATGTAAATGTAGTGATATTACATGCTGCCATTTGATAAATAGAGATAAACAGGAGGTTTTTAATGAATAAGTTTGAGTTTTTACAAGAAGAGCAAAATTTAGATTATACTCTTAAGGTATTAAACCATGAAATTCTTAATTATATAGAAAAGAGAAAAGGTATAGCTGAGTATATACTTGAATATAGAAAGAAATTTATAGAAGAACATAGAGATGATGAAGATAAGTTAATTGAGTACTTCGACCATGAAAAGTATGTTAAGGAAGAGTCTTATAAGACTATAGATAAAAAATTAGCAGAATACACTAAGCTTAAAGAAAATCCTTACTTCGGAAAGGTTTCTTTTGCTGATGATGGTATTCAAGAAACAATTTATATTGGGAGATATGGATTAAATAGAGAAGGTGAGTTTGAACCAGTTGTAGTTGACTGGAGAGCACCTGTATCATCTTTATTTTATAAAGGAACTTTAGGTGAAACTAGTTATAAGTCTCCAAATGGAGAAGTACCAGTAGATATTTTATCTAGAAGACAGATAATGATTAAAAAGGGAGTTCTTCAAGGATTCTTTGATTCAGACGTAGATGTTAAAGATGAGATACTTCAAATGATACTTTCTTCAAATACAGGAGAAAAGCTTAAAGATATAGTAATGAGTATTCAACAGGAACAAGATGAAATTATAAGAGAAGATAGGCAAAAGGTTGTTGTAGTTAATGGGGTTGCAGGTTCAGGAAAGACTACTATAGCTCTTCATAGAGTAGCTTATTTGCTATATAATTTTAGAGAACAATTAGGAGATAAAGTTCTTATCTTAGGACCAAATGATATTTTCATAGACTATATTGGAGAAGTTCTTCCTACTTTAGGGGAAGGTGGAGTAAGACAACAAACATTTGTTAATTTTGCTATGAGTGAAATTGGGCTACAAGAATATGTTGTAGATTTTACTGAGTATTTAGAAAAGGCATTAAGAGGAAATACCGAAGTCATTGATGAGATAAAATATAAATCATCACAAGAGTATATTGACTTTTTAGATAAAAAATGTAGTGAATTTGAAGAAAGTTATTTTAAAATTAAACCAGTAACTTATTTCGGTGAAGAAATAGTAGGAGTAGAAGAAATAAAGGAATTATTTGAAAAGTATTATAAATATATGCCTTTATTTAGAAGAAGTAAAAAAATAGAGAGAGTTCTTATATCCAAGATAAAGGATAAGAGAGATGAAAAAGTAAGGGAGCTTAATGCAGAAGTTAAAGAAAAACTTGCAAGTCTTTCAGAAGATGAACTATTAATTGAACAAAATAATATTGAATTTACTAGAAGAATTAGAGTAAGAGAAATAGTAAGAGAAGTTATGAAAGCAAAGGCTGAATTAGCTGCTTGGATAGATCATAAGAATATCGTGGATATTTATAAAGAGATTATGGATATTGAAACTTTATCTTACTTAGATTTAGCACCGATACTATATCTAATGATTAAGCTTGATGGTAAGAAGTGCAAGAGTGAAATAAAGCATATAGTTATTGATGAGGCTCAAGATTATAACATGCTTCAATTTATAGTTTTAAAAGAACTAACTGGGTGTAGAAGTTATACTATAGTTGGAGATGCAAATCAAAGATTAATTAAAGCTACAAAAGGGGCTGCAATGCTTAACTTAAAATCACTTTTTGGTGGATTTACAAAGTATTTTGAACTTAATAAGAGTTATAGATCAACTTATCAAATTATGCAATATGCAAATAAATTACTTGATGAACATGCTATTGTGCCATTTGTTAGAGAGGGTAAATATGATGTTGAAGAAATTGATATAAAGGATAAGGAAGATTTAATAGATACTTTATTAGAGACTCTTGAATCTTATGAAGATGAAAACTATGAAAATGTGGCTATAATAGTTAAAGGTAAGAAAGAATTGAAAGAAATAGCTCCAGAATTAAAGAAATTTACGAAGATTCTTTCTTTTGATAGAGAGGATTTAATATACAGAGGTGGAAGAGTAATAATTCCATCATATTATGCAAAAGGTTTAGAATTTGATGGAGTTATAGTAGTAAATCTAGATGATGAAACAGATAGCCTAGTTAAATATATTATGTGTACTAGAGCACTTCATAGATTGAATGTAATTAATTTTAAAAAATAATTGAATTATAAAAAAGGTGTTTCAGTTGATATAAACTTTTTAGTAGTGTTTTTATAGCTATTATTAGAAGGAATTTATCAATATTAAGAAACACCTTTTAAATTTAATATATATCTTAGTTTGTTAAGAGTGAAATATTGTGAAATTTATTTTAAAATATAATGTGAAATACTGTAATTTATAAATTTTGTGGTAATATAGTATTATACAATGATAATAAATATATATACAATTCAATACAATACAAAGTAATCGTTTTAAAAGGAGTTTAGTTAAGAACAATGAAAATTAATGAACCAATATATATTAAAATAGAAAAATATTTAAGGGAGTTAATAGACTCAGAGAAAATAAAACCAGGTGAATTATTACCGTCGGAAAATCAATTAAGTGAAGAATTTAATGTAACTAGAATGACAGTAAGGTCAGCTTTTAATAATTTAGTTAAACAAGGATATATTATTAGAAAAAGAGGAATAGGAAGTATAGTTTTAGGAAATAAAGTTTCTGATAATATGGGAGCGATGGAAAGCTTCACAAAAGAAATGTTGAGAAAAGGATATGAAGTAACAACTAAACTTATAAGTTTACTTGTCATAGAAGCTGATGATACTATAAAAGAGAGATTAAATATAGAGAAAGGCGAAAATGTTTGGGAGATAAAAAGAGTACGATATGCTAATGGGGAACCGGTATCATATATGATAACTTATATGCCTGTGAAGATGTTTCCTAACTTAAAAAAAGATGATTGTATATCTTTGTACAATTATATTAGAGATAATAATTATAATATATATAAAGCAAATCGTACAATTGAAGCTATAATTTCAAATGCAGAGCTTATTAATTTGCTTGAGTTAGATTCTGAAGCTCCGATATTGCATATAGAACAGGTTGGGATATTACAAAATGGAGAAGCTTTTGAATATTCACATACTTATCATTATGGATATAAATTAACATTAAATGCTCTTGTAGAAAGTTAATAAGTTAATATTAAAAATTAAATTTAAAATAGTTTTAAAATATATTAGATTATATATTTTATTTAGATCGATTTATTGGTAAATCTAGATAAAACTGTATAGTTTGATATATTTTTTTGCTTTAAATTAGGAATTAATAACTTATAATAATAAAATTACCAAAATAATTTTTTGGAAATAAGGAAAAATACTATTTATTAAATAAAGTTTATAAAAAGCACTTGAAATGTCTATACAATTGTTGTAATATATACACGAAGTGTAGAAAACGAATACACATTTAGAAAAATGAATAATACAAGTGAAAATTAAAATTTTAAAAACGGGGTGGATTAAATGGAAAAATTTACGGCGTTTATGGACAAATATATACTTCCATATGCAACTAAATTAGGTGCGCAAAGACATCTAGTAGCAGTAAGAGATGCATTTATAGCTATGATTCCTTTAACTATAATCGGATCTTTTGCAACACTTATTAACAACATGCCTTTCAAGGCTTTATCAAATTTCTTAGCAGAAAATACATTTGGTCAACAAATAAAAACTATAAATGGAGATATTTGGTGGGGAACACTAGCAATAATGGCGCTATTATTAGTTATTGGTGTTGCTTACAATTTAGCTAAATCATATGAAGAAAATGGTTTACAAGCAGCAATGATTGCAACAGCAATATTCTTCTTCTTAGCACCACAAGTTGCTTCAATTACTCCAGAAGGAGCTACAGAAGCAGTAGTTGGTTGGGGATTCATGCAAATTTCTTATTTAGGAACAACAGCATTATTTACAGCAATTATAGTTGGACTTTTAGCAACAGAATTATTTGTTAAATTAGGAAAAGTTAAAGCATTAGTTATCAAAATGCCAGATGCAGTTCCTCCAGCAGTTAGTAGATCATTTGCTAAGCTTATACCAGGTATGTTAACAGTTCTTATATTTGCAGTAATTGGTTTAATAGTAAGAACAGTTGCAGATGGTGCATTCTTAACAGATTTAATAAACAAATATGTAGGAATTCCTCTATCAGGAGTTACAGATTCATTAGGTGGAGCTATTGCAATAACATTATTTATCCATGGATTATGGTTTGTTGGATTACACGGTTCAAACATTGCTTTACCAATAACAAGTACTTTATTAACTAAGTTAGGTGCAGATAATGCACAAATAATGGCAACAGGTTCTAGTGAGCCATTACATACATTAGCAGGTCCTTTCTTCGATGCCTTTGTTCACATGGGTGGAGCAGGATTAATAATAGGTTTATTAGTAGCTATAGCTATAGCAGGTAGAAGCAGAAAAGATATGCTTGCTTTAGGTACAGCACCAGCAATATTCAACATAAATGAACCAGTTATATTTGGATTACCAATAGTTTTAAATCCAATATACGGTATACCATTTATAATAGCACCGGTTGTTACTACTATAGTTTCATATTTATCAATAAAATCAGGTTTAGTAAGTCCAGTAATTGTTGCATCAATGCCATGGACTACACCACCAATAATATCAGGATTCTTAGCTACAGGTCATATTTCAGGTGCAATATTAGCGTTAGTTAATATAATTATATCAATAGTAATTTACTTACCTTTTGTATATGCAGCAGAAAGAATGGAAGCGAAGAAATACGCTGAATAAAAAAGTATTTATTAATAGAAATATTTGAGATATAAAAAAGAAATGCCTTCGGATTATTTTGGCCGAAGGCATTTTTGTATAATAAACAATATTATTGGCAAAGATAAACTATCACTTCAATGGAGTTGACCATAATCTTTGTGTAGAAAATCATCACCTCAGCATAGCGATATTTCCAATTTTGAAAAAGCAAAACCTTTCATCTTACCTCAGCTAATCTTTCACCTTTACGAAGTAAGCTTACTCGTATTTTTCTATTTTTTTAATTACGTTTTCATACATGGTATTAACAACATCAAAATTCATAGCTTTTATATAGAATGATTCTAAATCATCATGTAGAGCATGAGAATTACTAATTAGAGAAATAGCTTTATCAAGTAATTCATAGAAGATTTTACTATTATATTCTATTTCTGAAGCTTTAGAAGCAAGTGAATTAGGTTTTGTATAGTCTTTTAGATAATAATTTATTCCGGAATAATTTGCTCGGTTAATTTCATTGTTGGTTAAGACACATGTTGATATTTCAGGAATGAATATATGCTCAATACGCTCAGGAATAAATGGATCATACATATATTCAACATAATATCCTTTCTTTTGTCCAGAAGTACCTAAGTATTTTAATATATCTGTTTTTCCCATACCTGGTCCACCAGTCAGAACATATATGTTTTTATATCCATTAGATAAATTATCTGCAAAAGTAATTATACCATTAGGAGTTATAGCCGTTGCAAAAAGTCTACGCTCTCCACCATAGCCAGATATATCTGTTCTAAAAATATCATTTTTTAATGTTTCTATTAATACAGATATTTTATTAGAATCTAGAGATTCATAATTAAGATTACTCCAATCATCATGAATAGACCTTGCAGCAGCAAGATATCTATAAGCTCTTTTGTAACATTTGCTTATATCTCTGTTTATACATAAAATGTCTCTTTTATGCTTTGACAGCATATCCATATCTAGTGCATCACCCATATTTAATATTTCATCTACAGCTCCTGGAGTTATTGGATCAACTATGTGTGGAGATGTGCCATCAATTAATGCTACACCTAATTCTTTTATTACTATTCCATCTAAAGAATTATTGTCAGAGGAACAATGATGATATTCGATTGTATAGCCTTTACTAAAGAAATAATCTCCTACCTTTTTCATTAAAGAAGATTTACCTGTGCCAGGGCCACCTTTAAGACATAAAATACGTTTGGCATCATCTTGACTTAGAATATATCTATAAAAAGAGTAAAATCCTTTTGATGTATTGCCTCCAGGAAAAAAGTGTCTCCCTTTCAAATTATCCATTTGATCACTCCTAATAAAATTTTAATAATATATTTTATTCAAGCAACCTATAAATGTAGACTTTAAAGAGAATAAAAAATGAAAATACATATGAATAATTGGTGAAAGTTTATGCATATAGATATAAATACTGTAAAAAAGGTATCTTTAAGAATTGATATAAACAAGCATTTTTACTTGTTTATAGTTATGTAATTAGCTTGAAATTATAAAAAGGGAAAAAATGTTTAAAAAAACTCTTGCATAAATATGATTTTATGATGTATAATTATGCAAGAGTTAAAAAGACATTTCAGAAATAAAAAGGGGGATTAAATATGAAAAAATCATTAATAAAAAAAATAATGGCAGTTGTTATTGTTGGGGTAATTGGAATTATGGCTGTTGGATGTAGTAGTAAATCTACAGGAGAAGTTAAAGACAAACTTACAGAAATAAAAGAAAGTGGAAAATTAGTTGTAGGTATGAGTGCTGATTATGCACCTTACGAGTATCATGCCTTAATAGATGGTGAAGATAAGATAATTGGATTTGATGTTGATATAGCACAAGCTATAGCTGATGATATTGGAGTAGAATTAGAGCTTAAAGAAATGAACTTTGATTCATTATGTGAGGCTGTTCAATTAGGAAAAATTGATATGACTATATCAGGAATGACTCCTAAACCAGATAGAAAAAAAGCAGTAGATTTTTCAGACATATATTATAAAGCAGAGCAAGCATTTTTAATACAAGCATCTAATAAAGATACTTACAAAACTTTAGCTGATTTAGAAGGTAAAAAAATAGGAGCTCAAATGGGATCTATTCAAGCTGAGATAGCTGAAGGAATTGAAGGAGCAAGTGTGAAATTATTATCTGATGTTAACACTTTAATACTTGAACTTAAAAATGGAAATATTGATGCATTAATTATTGAGGCTCCAGTTGCGAACTTAGCAACAACTACTAACACAGATTTAGTTGTTGGAGAAGAAATAATAGAAGATTCTGAAGGGGGATCAGCTATTGGCATGCCAAAGGATTCACCAGAATTAGTTGAGCAAGTTAATTCAACATTAAAAAAATTAATGGATGAAGGAAAGATAGATGAATTTGTCCAAAAAGCAGTAGAACAAGTTAAAAACCAAGTGGAATAGTAGTTAAGAGTTAACAGAGAAAAGTTAATAGTTTATGATAGTTTAATTAATGACTATTAACTTTTAACTATTAATTTCTAACTAAGAAAAGTAGGTGGATAGGATGAATTGGGATTTTGATTTTATAACCAATGGACAGATGGTTTATTTTTTTCAAGGGGCAAGGTGGACTTTAACAATATCACTTGCTTCAGTTGTATTAGGGGTAGTATTCGGAACTATATTAACATTTTTAAAACGTTCAAAGATTAAATTATTAAAATTTATAGCATCAGCTTATATAGAAATAGTTAGGGGAACACCGTTACTATTACAAATTTTTATAGTTTATTTCGGTTTGAGTAATGTTCTTAAAATAAATGAATTATTTGCAGTTATAATAGCATTGTCATTAAATTCAGCTGCATATGTTTCTGAGCTTATAAGAGCTGGTATTGAAGCGGTTGATAAAGGACAAATGGAAGCAGCAAGAAGTCTAGGCATGAGTGAAAGTATGGCTATGAGATTGATAGTTATACCACAAGCTATAAAAAACATATTACCTGCTATAGGTAATGAATTTGTTGCAATAATTAAAGAGTCTTCAATGGCTTCAACTTTAGGAGTAGCAGAGCTTATGTATGCAGCAAATGTTGTTAGTACAAGAAGTTTTAATAAGACAGAAACTTTAATAATGTCAGCGGTATTTTATTTTATAATGACATTCTCATTAGGTAGACTTATAAAATACATCGAGAGGAGGTTGAAGGTAAGTGATTCAAATTAAAAATCTTCATAAGAGTTTTAATGAAAATGAAGTACTAAAGGGCATAGATGATAATATAGAAAAAGGTGAAGTAGTTGTAATAATAGGACCTTCAGGCTCAGGAAAAAGTACTTTTTTAAGATGTTTAAATTTATTAGAAGTTCCTACAAGTGGAGAAATAATATTTGAGGGAACTAATATAACAGATAGAAAGATTGATATAAATAAAATAAGAGAAAAGATGGGAATGGTTTTTCAACAATTTAATTTATTCCCTCATAAGACAGTGTTAGAAAATTTAATTATAGCACCTGTTATGGTAAAAAAAATAAGTGAAGAAGATGCCAAGAAGAAAGCATATGACTTATTAGGAAAAGTTGGACTAGTAGATAAGGCAGATGCATATCCAGCATCACTTTCAGGTGGGCAAAAGCAAAGAATAGCAATAGCAAGAGCGCTTTGTATGGAGCCAGATGTTATGCTTTTTGATGAACCAACATCAGCGCTAGACCCAGAAATGGTTGGAGAAGTTTTGTCAGTTATGAAAGATCTTGCAAAAGAAGGAATGACTATGGTTGTGGTAACACATGAAATGGGATTTGCAAGGGAAGTTGGAGATAGAATATTGTTCATGGATAATGGAAAGATAGTTGAAGAAGGTTCCCCTCAAGAAATATTTAATAATCCAAAGAATCCAAGAACAATAGACTTTTTATCAAAAATTATTTAAAAAGAGCCGAGAGGCTCTTTTGTTTTGCTGCGTAAAAGGTGAAAAGTCAGCTTTGCTGAAGTGAAAAGTTTTTCTTGCGGAAAAATGAAAAGTCTCCTGCGGAGAGAAGAAAAGTTTTGCTTGAGAAAAAGGTGAAAAATTAGATTTTCATTATTATAGAGCAATATTTTCACTCTGACCAAGTCAGATTTTACCCAGAACATAGTTCAATTTTCACTTGGAAATAGTCCACTTTTCGTTGCTACAAAGTAGACAAATAATCATATATAAACTTGCTTACTAATAAAATAGTAATAGATATTAAGAGTGCTTAGGAGGCAAGATGGAAAATAGACTTAATTTGGATTTTTTGAAGATAGAATTTAGAAAGTTATACACTGAAGTTAATAATATCTTCGATTATAAAGGAAAAGATATAATAATTCATTTTAAGAGTATAGTAGAGTATATTATTTTACTTATTTATGAAAAAAATAAGATTTTGTATGATGATAAAGTAGGGTTAAATGAAAATATAACTAGATTATATAATAAGCGAATACTACCTGGAAAGATTTACAGAAATATTATATTAGTTTTATCACAGATAAATATTTGTTATCAGTGTAAAAATGACGAAGATGAAACTGAATGGTTTGAGGGGTTTATAGACAAATACAAAGATAGACTATATGAAATATTAGTTTTTGTAGCTGTAAAATGTGGTGAAGAAAATTATTCTCTTATATTAAGCGGATTAAATGAAGAGGAAAAAAATATATTTAAACAATATTTAAATAACAAAGAAAGCAATATTATTGATGATAAAGATGAAGAGAAGGGATTAGTTTTATATGAAGATGCGGCAAATATGGAAGATATAGATTCTGATGAAGTAAAAGAAAAAGTTTCAAAGTTAGTTGAAGCTGGTGAAAATTATTATTTAGGAAGAGGAGTACAAAAAAATAATAAAGAAGCTTTTAAGAATTTTATAGAAGCAGCTAAATATGATAGCGAAGTAGCAGAAGCTTATCTAGGTTTGTTTTATGAAAGAGGATTGTCTGTTGAAAGAAATTATGATTTAGCTAATAAGTGGTATAGGAGAGCTGCAGCTAAAGGTAATTCTTTTGCTCAATATTCATTAGGATGTTTATATCTAAATGGAACAGGAGTAGCTAGGGATTATCAGAAAGCATTAATATGCTTTGGAAAGAGCTCAGAAAGTGAGTATAGTCCAGCCTATTATCAATTAGGAAGAATGTATTATAACGGATATGGGGTAGACAAGAATTTAGAGTTTGCTTTTAAGTGGTATAAGAAAGCTGCAGAGGAAAATTTGCCAGCGGCGCAACATGCTTTATCGTATATGTATAAAACAGGAGAAGGTTGTGAAAGAAATATAGTTAGAGCATATTATTGGGTAGAAAAGGCAGCAGAAAATGATTATGAAGATGCTTATTATATTGTAGGAAAATCTTATTTAGAAGGAATATGTTATGAAGTAAATTATGAAAAAGCATATTATTACTTAAAAAAGGGATATGAAGCTTATGATACAGATTGTATAGAGTCTTTAGCAGATATGTATTATTCAGGACTATATGTAGATAAGGATGTAAGTAAAGCTTTAGATTTATACAATAGAAGTATAGAATGTGGAAATAGAAATATATTCTTTAAAGTAGGTAAAATATATGAAGATGAAAACTTGATTGATGAAGCTATAGACCTATATGATATGGGAAGTAGAGAAGGGGATTTGAAATGTATACAGAGATTAGGAATAATGTATTACAATGGGGAATTAGTAAAGAGAGATACAGAAAAGGCTATAAAATATATTGAGATAGCTGCAGAAAATAAGGCTCCACATGCTATGTATATGCTGGCTATAGCATATCTTAGAGTTAATAAATTTGGAGAAGACACTACAAGGATAGTTAAGAAATTATTAGAAGAGGCTTACGAGTTAAAGTCACAATTTGCTGCAGAGTATTTAGCATTTCTAATGTTAGCAGATAAAAAGGATGGTAAAGATATAAATGAAAAGAAACTACTAGAATATTTAGAGTTTGGGTTTGCTAATGGAGTAGTTGGATCATCTTTTCAATATGGCTATATATACGAAAATGGTATCGTAGTAGAAAAGAATTTAGAAAAAGCTTATTCATATTATAAGATGGCTGCTGATAGAGATTATATAAAAGCTATAGTTAAGCTTGCTTCTTGGTATAAGATAGGTAAGTTTTTACCTCAAGATATAAATGAATCTATAAAATTATATACAAAAGCAGCAGAGCACAATGATATTGAAGCTATAGAAAGTCTTATAGAGATATATGAATTAGGGTTTGGAAATAGTAAAAGTGATATTAAAGCATTAAAATATGTATTTAAACTTATAGAGCTAGATGCGTTAAAAGGGAAGTGTAAGCTTGCTTATTATTGTTTAGCTGGGATAGGTGTAGAAAAAGATGAAAAGAGAGCAAATGAGATAATAAAAGAAATAGAGGATATTGATAAAGGAACAGCTAATAATCTTAGATGTATTTTAGCAGAAAAACGATTAATTACTAATATGTCTCAAGATGAAATAATAAACACTTATATGGAAGGAATAGATGTTGGAAATTCAGATTGCTATGGAAACTTAGCATTATATTTATATAATAATAATCTATATAAAAATAAAAAATACGAAGAATACTTTAAATCAGCAATGGCAGGTAAGGATCTTGGAATAAAGAAATGTAACTACGTTTATTTAAAAGATATATTAAAGAAAAAAGAAGAAAATTCGATTGTAACAGAAGAAGAGATGAGAGTTGTAAGAGATTTAAGAGATATGATTGATAAGGGTATGTATGAAGCTATAAATGACTTATTAGAATGGTATGATATCAGAGATAAAACAGATGATAAGAATTACTATGAATTAAAAAAACAAGCTATCTTTTATAATATTACAAGGCCTAAACAAAAGCATAAAAAAAAGCTGTCAAGGCAAGAAACGCTTAATGTAATTACTATAGTTTCAGTATTTATGCTGATTATAATAATGATATATGCAATAGTTAAATAAGGTTTAGAAATTAGATTAAAGTGCAATAATTTAAAAAGTATAACTTAATAGTTGATGTGGGCTACTGGTATCACTTATACATAAATAATGTATTTCCTTTTTATGAGGAGGTGATACTAATGACGAATGAAGCTTTAACTATACTATTACAATGTGGTTTATTTTTTATAGCCTTCTTAGAATTAATAATAGGCTTGATAGATAAATTTACAAAAAAATAGTAGCCCCACCTCACAATTGGACGCTACTAGTTTTTTATAACTATATGTGATACCAGTTGTCTTAAACAACTAAAGTTATATTATAGGAATCTAACATATAACAGTATGTTAGATTCTTTATTTTATGCAAAATTTATATAATTTATTATTATTATTATTATTATTATTATTATCAAATTTTAATAAAATAAACATAAAATTCAATATCAAATTTAATGTGGCAAATAATTTTTTTTATATATTAATTTTTTTACTTTTTGAAAAAACTTTTAAATTGAACATAATGATTTTTATACCTGAAGAAATTTATTATATTAGTTCTAAATCTACTGTTATTATGCAATTAAATTGCGGGTGTAGCTTTTTAATATCTCGCTCTATAAATTGAGAAAGCTTTTCTTTAGTAAAGCAATCATTTAAATCTATAGGATTTACTACTATATCAAAAATTAAATTTTTAATATCATTTTCTCCAACAACTCTAAAATCATGAAGCGATTTAACTGCTGGATATGTTTTTAATACATCTTCAACAATTTTACGAGCATCAATAATTTCATCAGTGTCCACACAAATAGGATCCATGTGTATTACTAAGTATATATTTAACTTTTTTGAAATCTCTCTTTCAGCAGTATCAATTATATGATGTATAGTCATAACATCAATGTCAGAAGGTATTTCAGCATGAATTGATGCCATAATTCTTCCAGGACCATAGTTGTGTACTACTAAATCATGAATACCATTAATATTTTCATAAGACATTACCATATCTGAGATATTATTAACTAACACTGGATCTGGAGCTTCTCCAAGAAGAGGATTTAAAGTTTCCTTTATAAGTCCATATCCAGAATATATAATAGCACAAGCAACAAATACTCCTATATATCCATCAAGAGGGAATTGAGTAAACTTTGCTAATAAGAATGAAATAACAACTGTACTTGAAGTAAATACATCTCCTAAAGCATCAGTAGCAGCAGCTTTTAAAGCTGAAGAATTTATTTTGTGACCTACAGTTTTATTAAATTTAGAAAGCCACAATTTAAAGAATATAGATACAAGAAGAAGTAAAAATGGTATAACTTCAAATTTTACAATAGAAGGATTAGTTATTCTTTCAAAAGAACTTTTAATAAATTGTAATCCTACTAACATAACTAAAAATGACACTATTAAAGCAGAGATATACTCTATACGACCATGTCCAAAAGGATGCTCTGCATCAGCAGGCTTATTAGCCATTTTAAATCCAATTATAGTTATGATAGAAGAAGCTGCATCAGATAGATTATTAAAGGCATCAGCCATTACAGCTACCGATCCAGCTAAAAGGCCAACGGATAACTTTATTGAAAATAATAATACGTTAACTAATATACCTACAGCACCAGCTAAGTTACCGTAAGCATTTCTAACTTTTATATTATCGACTTTTTCATTATCCTTGACGAATGTTTTAATTAGGTAATTTGTTATCATATTAAAAACACCTCAGAAATATTTTTTGCATTAACTAAAATAAATATTAGTTCAAAATCAAAAGCCCTTATTTGGTAATTTGAAACTAACTAAAAGCTTGAGTAATTTGATAGCTAGAAGTTAGATTATAAATATATTTATACTAAATATATTAACAAGGATTCTCTTATATTCTATATCCTAATTTATCCAAAAACAAAAGTCAATAAGCATATCTTATTGAGAAAAATATGAAAATAGGATATATTATAAAGTATACGCAATAAAGCAAAAAGGGAGAGAATTACATGGAAAAAGTATTAGCAAAAGAACTTATAGAATTTTTATATAATAGTCCATCAGCGTCTCATGGAGTAGAATCTGTAAAAGCTATGTTAAACGTAGCTGGATTTACTGAAATAAAGGAAGCAGATAAATGGAACCTTAAAAAAGGTGATAAACATTATGTTGTAAAAAATGATTCTGCACTTATAGCTTTTGAAGTTGGAAATGAAAATATAGAAGAGTCAGGATTTAGACTTATAGGAGCACATACAGATGTACCAGGTTTTAGAATAAAGCCAAATCCACAAATGATTTCTGAAAATACATATGTAAAGTTAAACACAGAAGTTTATGGAGGACCGATATTAAGTACTTGGTATGATAGACCATTAGGGATTGCTGGGAAAGTTGCAGTAAAAGGTTCATCTCCATTAAAACCAGAAATAAGATTAGTTAATATAAATAAACCGTTATTAATAATCCCAAGCTTAGCTATACATATGAATAGAGAAGTAAACAATGGTTATAAATATAATGCACAAGTAGATACATTACCTTTATTAGGACTTATAAATGACAAGCTAGAAAGAGAAGACTATTTAATGAACATTTTAGCGCAAGAGCTTAATGTTGATAAGAGTGATATCTTAAACTTTGAACTTGGATTATATGAGTACGAAAAAGGATCATTAATAGGAATGAATGAAGAACTTATATCTTCTGGTAGATTTGATGACTTATGGATGGTATTTGCAGGAGTTAAAGCTTTAATAGATAGTAAGGAAATAGATGCAACTAAAGTTATGGTATGTATAGATAATGAAGAGATAGGAAGCAGAACAGCTCAAGGTGCTGCATCTTCTATACTAAATAATCTTTTAGAAAGAATAATATTAGGATTAGGAAAAGATACAGAAAGCTATTACAGAGCGTTATCAAATTCAATAATGATTTCTGCAGACCTTTCACATGCAGTACATCCAAACTTAGGAGATAAACATGATCCAACAAATAGACCTGTATTAGGAAATGGACCTGTTCTTAAGATAGCTGCATCAGGAAGCTATAGCACAGATAGCTTTAATGGAGCAGTATTTGCATCAGTTTGTGAAGCAGCAAATGTTCCATTCCAAAAATTTGTTAATAGATCAGACGTTAGAGGTGGAAGTACTATAGGACCAATAACATCAGCTTTATTAAATATACCTGTAATTGATATGGGAGCACCAGTTTTAGGAATGCACTCTATAAGAGAGTTAGCAGCTGTTAAAGATAACTACTATACTGTTAAAGCATTTACAGAATTCTTTAGCATTTAATTAAGATGGAACAGTTGAAAAGCAAGGATTAAACTTATAATTTAGGAAATTTTAAGCCAGCAATATGCTGGCTTTATTTTTTGGATAATTTTGATAATTATTAGGAGAGATTAAAACTCTCTTTTTTATTTTACAACAAAAAACAAAAAAAGATAAAAAAGTAAAATAATGATGAATAAAATTGTTTTGATAGGATAGAATCAAGATGTAATTACAAAAAATGGATAATAATGAGGTGAGTAGTGTATTTAATTTAAGGATAAAAATTAGTAATACAGTATGGAGTTTTGTATTAATATGTGCAATATCATATTTAATATCTTCTTATAATGTTTATAAAGGAGAAGAAGTCATACCTAATATTTTAGGGGTGTATGGATTTACAATAAGTACAGGAAGTATGGAACCAACTATTAATGCTGGAGATTATTTAGTAGCAAAAAAAGTAAAGAGTGATGATATTAAAGTAGGAGACATAATAACTTTTGTAGAAGGAAATATAATAATTACTCATAGAGTATCAGGGATTATCAATAATCAGTACGAAGAGATAATGTTTATAACTAAAGGCGATGGAAATAATGTGGAAGATGATATTTCCATAATGAGTGAAAATATTGTCGGTAAATATGTATTTAAAATACCTATGCTTGGATATGTTTTAGATTATTTTAAGTATATGAATCCAATGATAAAAGTAGGAATTTTATTATTAATGTATCTTATTTATTTAAATATAGGTAAAGAAAAAAATATAAAACAGGAGGAACAGTATGAAGAAAATAGATAAAAAGACAGCAGCGCTTTTCATAATTTTATTATGTTTTATTATAGGAGGTAGCTTAAGTTTCGAAAGCTTAGCTAGATTTACAAAGAAATTTGAGATAGTAAATAAGAAGGTAAGTGTAGCAACTTTTGAAGTAAGCGCAGATAGTGAATTTGTATCAGAAGCTGAAATTAAGCCTGGAGATGTATTATCGGCAGATACTATAAAATTAAAAAATGATAATGATTATCCAGTTGAATTTACTATTAGTTTAAGTGAAAAGAGTGAAAATAATAATAAAGACAAGTCAACAAGTGAAGGAGCTAAAGACTTAATAAAGTATTTGACATTAACCATAGAGGGGGTGAATCAAACAGAATCAAAAAATCACTATACAACTATAGTAAATCCTAATAATGAAAAGGTTGTTTCAGCTAAAATAGAATGGATTACAGATGATGATATAGAAATATATGAGAATGATATATTAGATAATATTGCTAGATATACTTATGATATTAAAGCTAAACAAGTATTAGTTGATGATACTATACCACCAAGCACAAGTGATGAAAACAAAGAAATAGTATTTTATAAAAGTGATTTCGGAAATACAGGTTATATACATGATTGAAAGATATATGATCAATCTATAGAAAACACTAAAAAAGTTTATATAAAAGATTCTTCTTTGATAGTTGGAACTAGGGCATGGGTTGCATTAGGAAATGAAAATCTTGATTTGAAAAGTCAAAAATTATATTTTGATGCAGAAATAGAGATATTAGATGAGTTAAATAATAGCAAAGGAAATGGATTTAATCTTACAGTTGGTATTAGAGATACATTAAATGAAGACAATAGCAATAATTTTACGTATCAATTTTATAAAGTTAAGGAAGATGATAAAAGTAATATATTCACTAGATTAACTAATAATAATGGTTCAAATCTTCAGAATGTAATGTATCTCAAAGATGATAATGATATAGTTATTGATAGTGAAAAATTAATATTAATAGGAGAAATAGAGCTAAATGGGGATGAAACAATTGTATGTAATCTTATTATAAAAGATTATAATAGTAAGACTATATTATATGAAAAACGGCTAGAGGGAAGAAAATATTCTAAAAATAATAAGATTTTTATTAATATTAGCGGATTTTGTGGTGGAGAAGGAGTTAAAATTAACTCAATGGAAGTAAAAGCGAAGGAAATATAGATATAAAAAGTTTTTTGTATAAATAATATATAGAATTTTAATAAGAGTTACGAACTAATAATTTAGTAAGTAACTCTTATATTATTATCTAGAATTTATTGTTGTAACTATTCCTTTGGCCATAGTAAAGTCATATTTTTCGGTATTAAGTAAATTTCTACATTGATTGATAGTAAAAGTCATAGGGATTTTAGTGATTTCAGCTTTAGTTACAGGGCTTCCAGATAAACTTACGACTGAACTTATAGGAGATTCTTCTGTTAGTGTATTGAATTTTAGATTTAGGCTTTCATAGGCTGTTAATACTCTTTTTGCTTGATCTAAAACTACAACTTTTCTAGCTTCATCCATATAACCAGATAATTTAGGGGTAAAGGCAGCAGCTAATACTGCAACTATAGCTATAACAACTACTAATTCTATTAATGTAAAGGCTCGCTTTTTAGAGTGGGATTTAGATTTGTTATTCTTTATCATGAATATCCTCCAAATATATTTGCTTATCTAAAAATTATGAACATATTTATGGATAAATATTCAAATTAATTAAATCTGAAGTAAGATATTATCAGATTTTAGACAATAGTCTTTTATTTTGGTAAAAAAATAAGCTACCAATGGTAGCTTATTAAAATTCAAAATCATTTATGCTTTCGATGAATATCTTACCGTCTTTATCTACTACAACTTTAGCAATTACGTCAGAATAAATACTAGGTTTACCTATAGTTACAGACACATTGTATCTTATTTCGTACATTGATTCATATCTAGAATCATTATTTTCTATATTTTTTACTAATGTGATAAGTAAATCAGAATAAGAAACTTTTTCGCCATAAGATATTATCTTATTTATCATGTTTTCAGCACCTTCTGGTGTAAAGTTTTCTTTTATGTAATTCTCAGCTTCAATAGATTGTTCTTCATTGGAGTAATCTTTTGTATATAAGTAGTCCATAATTTCAGTAAATTTTTCTTCTATTTTTTCTTCAGTAATTTCTTCAACAACTACATTTGATTCGATATTTTTATCATCTGAAGAAATTTCATCGTCTTTTTTATCATCTTCTGGTTGTTGTTCGTGTTGTTCTTGATTAGAATTTTGAACATTATTAGTATCATTGTTGTTTCCACAACCAACAAATAAAGAGATTGATAATGCTGATATTAAAATTATTGATAAAATTCTTTTTTTCATTACATTTCCTCCAAAGTATAAAATAGGTACAAGATAATTATAACATAAATAAAAAAAATAATAAAAGTTTAGAATAATAGGACAAAAAAGTGGTTAGAACAATAGTAAGAAGTAGAAAAACTACTTCTAGAACTTTGATTTCACATCATAGAGTTGGGACACAGACCTAATATTATGTTAGGGCATAATTCCATCTTTATATTATTAAATTATTAATAAGCCTTATATATGAGGTGATGGTTCAAAAGTATTCAACACAGATGATGTTGAGCATAATCTCGGAAATCCTTAAAAATATACATACTGCATTAATATAAGGACATCAAAGTTATCTTTTAGATAACAAAAAAGGTTATGAAATATACTTTGTGAGTACAAGTCACGATGGTTAAGGGACTGTTAGTAATTTGATAATCTATAGTTTATAGCTATAAGTATTGTAATGTTAAAATATTACAATGATGAAGCAGAAAACTATAAGTGTGGTCAAAGTTCTTTTATTTTACATAAGAGTAATGAATTTTTTGTAATTGTGAAAACTATATTGACATGGTAAAAAAAGGATGTTAATATATAAAACAAATATTAACTAATTAATAACAAAATAGCTATATTTTGAATACATTATCAAACATATAGGTTTATGATTGATAAAACGTTTTCTTAAATAATGCAATTTTGATAAAAAGTTAATTTGGGGATGAAATTTTGAGAATAATAAAAAAAGGGGGCTAAAAGGTATGAAAAAGAGATTATTAGGGGGAATATTAGCTTTATCTATGCTGACTATGGGGCTAGTTGGCTGCGGAAATGGACAAGGTTCATCTGATGATGCAGGTGAAATAGTAATTGGGGCAATAGGACCATTATCTGGTGCAGCATCAACATATGGACAATCAGTTAAGAATGGAGCTCAAGTATTTTTAGATAAGGTTAATGAAAATGGAGGAATCGACGGAAAGCAAGTTGTATTGAAGTTTGAGGATGATGAAGCAGATCCAACTAAATCTATAAATGCTTATGATAAATTAGTAAATCAAGATGGAGTTAAACTTTTATTAGGGCCTGTAACTTCAGGAGCAGCTAATGCAGTTGGACCTAATGCTACAGCTGATGGTGTTCCGATGATAACTCCTTCAGGTACAGAAACTAATCTTACCACAACTGGTGGAGAATATGTATTTAGGACATGCTATATAGATGCGACACAAGGTGAAGTTATATCAAAATATGCTAGCGAAAACCTTGGAGCAAAAACAATGGCTATTCTTTATAATAAGGATTCAGATTACTCAATAGGTATTGCAGAAGCTGCTAAGGTACAATTCGAATCTAATGGAGGAACAGTAGTAGAGTATATATCTTACAATGAAGGAGATAAGGATTTCTCAGCTCAATTAACTAATATTAAGAGTTCAAATCCAGATGTTTTAGTATTACCTGATTATTATAGCGTGGTTCCAGTTATTGCAGACCAAGCTAGAAAGATAGGAATAACTTCACAATTAATGGGTGGAGACGGATGGGATTCACCAGAATTAGTTAAGATAGGTGGAGATGCTGTTGAAGGTGCTGTGTTTGTAAATCACTATTCACCAGATGACTCTGACCCAGAAGTCCAAGAATTTGTTAATTCATATAAAGAAAAATACGGAGAAACTCCAGATGCTTTTGCAGCATTAAGCTATAGTACTTTACAACTTTTCGAAGAAGCTATAACTAAAGCAGGTTCAACTGATGGAGAAGCTGTTAAAGATGCATTAAAAAATATAGATGTTGATACAATTTCAGGAAATATAAGATTTGATGAAAATAGAAATCCACAAAAATCAGTATCAATAATAAAGATAGAAAATGGAGAAGCAAAACTTGAAACTAAAGTCAATCCATAAAACTAATATTAATATGAGCCACTTACTTCGGTACTAATTCACTAGCATAAGAGTTTCTATTGTTCCTTACATTAAAAATTGCTAAAGTTTATGAACTAACTACGTTCAGGCAACATAAACTTTTTAACGCAATTTTTAATTGCAGGAACAATGAAAATCTAAATACTAGTCCATGATGTACCTGCATAAGCATCTCATATTAATAAAATGTTTAATGAATTATAAAAACAAAGATAAGTTAAATGTAATAAGCTAACAATTAGTTTGAAGGGGGGAAAGAAATATGGCATTTATACAGCAAATTATAAATGGATTATCGTTAGGATCTATTTATGCACTCATAGCTTTGGGATATACCATGGTTTATGGAATTATTAAGTTAATAAATTTTGCTCATGGGGATATCTACATGATTGGGGCTTTTGTAGGATTATACTGTGGGACGACTTTAAAGTTATCACTTATTCCAACATTATTGATATCAATGCTTGGGGCAGCTTTGGTAGGAGTAATTGTTGAGAAGGTAGCTTACAAGCCATTAAGAAATTCACCAAGAATAACATTATTAATAACAGCGATTGGGGTATCTTTGTTATTACAAAATGGTATGAGGTTATTAATGGGACCTTCACCTAAGGCATTTCCAAAGTTATTAAGCAAGGAAGTAATAAAAATAGGGGCTTTATCTATAGAAACGTCAAAAATATTAATGCTTGCTGTATCAATAGTCCTAGTTCTTCTTCTTCAAATTATTGTATATAAAACTAAGGTGGGTAAGGCAATGAGAGGTGCTTCATATGATATTGAAGCTGCATCGTTGATGGGGATAAATGTTAACAACATAATCTCACTTACCTTTGCTATAGGATCAGCTCTTGCTGGGGCAGCAGGAGTACTTGTATCCTTAGCATTCACTGTAGTAGAGCCTTATATGGGCACAATTCCAGGATTGAAAGCATTTATTGCAGCTGTTTTAGGGGGGATAGGTAGTATACCAGGAGCATTAGTCGGAGGTTTATTGATAGGACTAACTGAAACATTGACAAAAGCATATATATCTACCACTTTATCAGATGCAATAGTGTTTGCAATTCTTATAATAATTCTTCTTGTTAAACCAACAGGTTTATTAGGAAAGAAAGTAAATGAGAAAGTGTAGGTGAAGAAGATGAAAAAATATAGAAGTCAAATAATTATGATAATACTAGTATTTGGAGCCTTTTTCATCATTAATTCACTTATTGGAGCAAATATAATAAATAGATATATCACAAGGCTAATGATACTTAGCTGTATTAATATAATTTTAGCAATTTCACTAAACCTGATTACAGGAATAACTGGACAATTAAGCTTAGGAAATGCAGCATTTATGGCAATTGGAGCATATGTTTCAGCATTTTTTTCAGTAAATTTAGGAATGCCATTTGTTGTATCACTTATAGCTGGAGCAATTACAGCAGCAGCTATGTCAATAATTGTAGGAATTCCAACATTAAAATTAAAAGGAGACTATTTTGCAATAACAACTTTAGGAGTATGTGAAATAGTAAGAGTTTTAATAACAAATATGGACATAGTAGGTGGAGCTAGAGGTTTCACTGGAATACCAAAAAAAACTACATTTACAATAGCTTATTTTGCAGTAGTTATTGTAATAGTAGTTGTAGTGAACATAGTAAAATCTACAAAAGGTAGAGCGATGCTTGCAATAAGGGAAAATGAAATTGCAGCAGAGGCTATGGGAGTTAATACAACAAAATATAAAGTAGTAGCATTCTTTATATCAGCATTAATTGCAGGTTTTGCAGGAGGATTATTTTCACATTATACAGCATTTATTCAACCAACAACCTTTAACTTCTTAAAATCTATAGAGATAGTAACCTTTGTAGTACTAGGGGGAATGGGGTCAATAACAGGTTCAGTAATAGCGGCAATAATATTGACAATACTTCCAGAAGCACTAAGAGAATTCGCAGATCTAAGAATGATATTCTACTCAATAACACTAGTTGTATTAATGATATTTAGACCACAAGGTTTACTGGGAACACTAGAAATAACAGACCTAATTGAAAAATTCAAAAATAAAAGAAAAGTAAAAAAACAAAACAAAGCAACTACAATAGCAAGTAGCAAGTAATGCTTTATTAATAAGAAGTGATATAGTAGTAAATTAGAGGAGAGGAGCATAAAATAAGACTCCTAGAAAATAAATATCTAAGTAGTAAAATTGAAAATAAGAAGTTAAGAGAATATGTTCTAGAAATTTAAGATATTAAAAAAAGTAGAAACTACGAAGTAGTTTCATCCTTAAGTATGGTAAAGAATTAAAAGATTATGTTAGTAGTAATATTGAAAATATATATTTGTGGAAGCACATATGAATGAGTAACTATGATTTCATTATTTCTGGAATTAAAATTGCGTTAAGAGGTTTAATTGTTTGAGGTACGAGTTATTAGACCTTAGTAATTTTAATGAAAGGAATAATAGAAATTATATACGAAATGAATCGGTGCTAAAGCAAATATATATTTTCAATAAGACTAACATGAACAAGGAGGGAATATGCTAAAGGCTAACAGACTTACAATTAAATTCGGCGGACTAGTTGCTGTTTCAGATTTTTCTATTGAAATAGGGGACAAAGAAGTCGTAGGACTGATTGGCCCTAATGGAGCAGGAAAAACTACAATATTTAATATGCTAACAGGTGTTTATACACCGACAGAAGGTACTATAAGCTATCTTGGAGAGCAAATAAATGGGCTAAAGCCATATGTTGTTACTTCAAAAAAGTTAGCAAGAACATTTCAAAATATAAGATTATTTGAAAAGATGACGGTTATGGATAACGTAAAGATATCCTATGATTATAGAGTTAAGTATGGTTATTTCGATGCTATATTTAGAACAAAAAAATTTAGAAAAATAGAAAATAAAATGGATGAAGAGGTAAGGGATATATTAGATACCTTTAATCTACTAGATAAGGCAAGTGAAAAGGCAGGTAATCTATCTTATGGGGAACAAAGAAGACTTGAAATAGCGAGAGCACTTGCAACAAATCCAAAGTTACTTCTTTTAGATGAACCTGCGGCAGGTATGAATCCACAAGAAACAATGCAATTATCTGAGTTAATTAAAAGTATAAGAGATAAATTTAATATTTCTATACTGTTGATAGAACATGATATGAAGCTTGTTATGGGGATATGTGATAGGATTTCTGTATTAGATTATGGAAAGAAGATTGCGGAAGGAGCTCCTGAAGAAATTAAGACAGATAAGCGAGTAATTGAAGCATATCTTGGTGCCTAACGGTAAAAATGTTTTCTCCCACTTAATATATTAGCTTAATTAATGCTCATGAATATTCTAAAATTCATGAGCGTTAATTAAGATTTATTTATAAAAATTATGGTTAATTAAATTACATATATAATGAAGCTTTTTTAAATATATATTTAGAAGTAATAGTTTGAAACTATTAAATTTCTATTTAGTTTGGCTAAGATGAAAGGGGGCGTAACTATTGGGAAAGGTTGTTTTGGAGATTAAAGATCTTAATCTTTATTACGGAGGGATTCATGCTTTAAAGGGGATAAGTCTAAAGGTGCGTGAGGGAGAGATTATTACTCTTATAGGAGCAAATGGGGCAGGTAAAACTTCAACTTTAAGAGCCATATCTTCATTAGAAAAGATTAAATCAGGTGAAGTATATTTTTATGGAGAAAAGATAAATGGAGTTAGTTCAAATAAATTAGTGTCAAAAGGATTAAGTCATGTTCCAGAAGGTAGAAAGATATTTGGTAACCTTACAGTTATGGAGAATCTAGAGCTTGGTGCATATTTAAGAAAAGATAAAGCTCAAGTTAAAAAAGATTATGAGATGGTTTTTGAAAAATTTCCAAGATTAAAGGAACGAAGAAATCAAAATGCAGGTACACTTTCAGGGGGAGAGCAACAGATGCTTGCTATAGGAAGAGCTTTGATGAGTAGACCTAAAATGCTTTTATTAGATGAACCTTCAATGGGACTAGCTCCTATGGTAGTTAAAGATATATTTGATACTATTGTAGAAATAAATAAATCAGGTACTACTGTATTGCTTGTAGAGCAAAATGCTAATATGGCACTTTCAATAGCTGATAGAGCTTATGTACTTGAGACAGGAACTATAGTTATTGATGGTAAAGCAGATGTATTGCTTAAGGATGATAGGATAAGAGAAGCGTATCTTGGATAACAATATATAATAACCTATTCTGTTTAAACTTCAGGATAGGTTATTTTTATTAATGAAGATTTTAATAAAATATTACTATATAAGCGTATATTAATAGAAAATAATAATTATATTACAATTAAAAAAAATATATACTTTATTAAAAATGATATTATGAAGAAGAGCATTTAAAGTACTAAATAAAATCAGATAAAAAGTCGCAGAAAAGTGGATAAGTTGAATAATATAAGTAGATAGATGACTAAGTCTATCTTTTTTTATTTTAAATATACTCTTAAAATGGAAAATTAAGCTATGAATAGACATTGCACTAAATAAAATAAATATTATCTTAAGAAAAAACACGTATTAGAAAGAAGATTTCATAATAGAAATTTGATTTTATTTAAGTTAACATCAAAAAAATAATAGTTAAATGGAATATATAATTAAATTTATAATTTGTATGAAAAAATTTTTCGATAAAGACATTATTAGAAATATTTCAATAAATAAAACTATAAATATAAAATTTTTCTAGAATAGAAGAGATTAAGGGAGGAAAAAGACGACAAAAACTTCTCTAATATTGTGTAAATAAATGGTAAAATATAAAACGTAAGATATATATAGGGTGAGAATTTTATTACGGTGAAACACTATATAAGCTAATAAATAGTTTTAAGCCAGTTATAGTTATTCAGTATATATCAATAATATTATTAGTCTTATATGTTTTAATATGGATACATGGTTAAAATCAATACATTTAATATTTGGATAAAAGCTTTATGAAGAACTGCTGATGATTATTGATAACTTTACAAAAAGATTATGAAAGAATATTTAGATAGGATACAAAGTACTTTAAAAGAAATTGTATCAACGTATATATTAGAATATACATTGGATGAACAATAGAATAAAAAAATAATGAGGTTTATTTATAGTATCAGTAGGGGGAAAGGTAATGGAATTAATCGACAGAATGGTTAGACCTAAAATTGATAAGCGAATATTCTTATCATCACCACATATGGGTAAGTATGAAAAAAAGTTTATAGATGAGGCATTTTTAACTAACTGGATATCACCGTTAGGACCAAATGTCGAAAATTTCGAAATAGAATTATCAGATTATGTTGGCTCTGGTGGGGGAATAGCATTATCTTCAGGCACTGCTGCAGTACATATGGCTGTTAAGTTATTAGGTGTAAGTAAAGGTGATATAGTGTTTTGTTCAAGCTTAACATTTGTGGCAAGCTGTAATCCAATAATTTATGAAGGCGCAGAACCTGTATTTATTGATTCAGAGCCAGAAAGTTTAAATATGTCACCTATAGCTTTAGAAAATGCATTTAGATATTATAAAAAATTAGGTAAGTTACCAAAAGCAGTTATAGTAGTTCATCTTTATGGACAAAGTGCTGATATGGATCCAATAATGGAGATTTGTAATAAATATAAGGTTTCGGTTATTGAAGATGCGGCAGAAAGTTTAGGAGCAACATATAAGGGAGTTCAAACAGGAACAATAGGTAAATATGGTGTTTATTCTTTTAATGGAAATAAGATAATAACTACTTCTGGTGGAGGTATGCTTGTATCAAATAATATAGATGGACTTCACAAGGCAAAATTTTGGGCAACTCAGTCAAGAGATAATGAAAGATATTATCAACATAGTGAGCTTGGATATAACTATAGAATGAGTAATGTTGTAGCTGGAATAGGAAGAGGACAATTAAAAGTTATAGAAGAGCGAATAAAAAAGAAAAAGGAAATATATGAGTTTTACAAAAATAGCTTTATTGAAATAGATGATATAGAAATGGCGCCAGTAAGAAATTATGGTGAACCTAATTATTGGTTAAGTGTTATTACTTTATCTAAGGATTCAAAGGTAAAGCCTATTGACATAATTTTAGCTTTAGAGAAAGAAAATATAGAATCAAGGCCAGTTTGGAAGCCAATGCATCTTCAACCTTACTTTGAAGAATATAGATTCTTTAAGCATAATGAAGATGATGAAATAAGTGTATCAGAAGACGTATTTAATAGGGGGGTATGTTTACCTTCAGATACGAAGATGACTGTAGAAGAGCAAGAATATGTAATAGAAATTATAAAAGAATTATTTAGAGAGATTTAGGGTATGTTTATTAAAAGAATATTTGATATTTTAATTTCAACGGTATTATTATTTTTTTTATGGCCTGTTATGTTAATTATTTGCTTTATAGTAAAAATAAGCCTTGGGACTCCGGTACTATTTCTTCAAGAAAGAGTAGGGAAAGATAATGAGGTATTTAAGATAATAAAGTTTAGAACAATGAAGGATGCAAAAGATAAGTATGGAAATGACTTACCCGATTTTGAAAGAGTTACAAGCTTAGGTTCATTTTTAAGAGCTACAAGCTTAGATGAGCTTCCAGAATTAATAAATGTAATAAAAGGAGAGATGAGTTTAGTTGGTCCAAGACCATTACTTAAGCGATATTTAAGTGTATATAATGATGAGCAAATTAGAAGACATGAGGTATTGCCTGGGATTACAGGCTTGGCTCAGGTAAATGGAAGAAATTCGTTAACATGGAATGAAAAATTTAAGTTAGATATTTGGTATGTAGATAATTGGTCATTTTGGTTAGATATAAAAATACTATTCAAGACAATATATAAAGTATTTAAGAAAGATGGAATTAACCAATCAGAAGGAATTACAATGGAATACTTTAATGGTCAAAATTAATGAACAAATGGTAGGTGATTAATGTGGATGATAAGTTATTTGATTTTGAAGAGATAATTAGGTTATTTAAGAGAAAGCTTTGGGTAATTATTTTTATTACAGCAGTTACGACAGGAATTGCTTATTATGAGGCTTCTTCAATGAGGCCATCTTATAGCACAAGTCTTAATATATTTATTGCAATAGAGACAGAAGGGTTAGATTATTCTACAATGCAACAGATGAATTTTTATGGAAGAAACATAAATACATTGAAGGATATGATAATGACAGAAGAGTTTATTGAAGAAGTTCTTCAAAAAAATAATATAAATAGAGATGCAAGGGAAGTAAGGTCTGGAATATCAGTGTCTTCATCAGAAGATTCGCCAGTAGTAAGCTTGATGTTTTCAAGTGCAAATAGCGATATGATGACAGAAACGTTAGAAGCATTAGGAACAGAATTTATAGCTAACTTAAGGGAACTTGTACCAGACTTAGAGCCTATTATAGTTAATACAGCAAGGGTAAGTACAATTTGGCCTAATAAAAATAGAGTAATTCAAACTGGAATAGTAATAGGGTTAGTTATTTCAATAGGATTAATATTAGTTTTAGATTATTTAGATGATACTATTAGGGAAAAAAAGGATTTAGAAAAAGTATTACCTATACCTGTATTAGGTGATATTCCAAAACATGAAAAACAATTTGGTAAGGGGGATAACTATGTTTATAGCTCAAATGATGCCAAGGTCAATATCAGCTGAAGCCTACAGATCGATAAGGACAAGCATTCAGTATTCATCAATTGATAAAAAAATAAAAACATTAGTTGTTACAAGCTCACTTGCTAGTGAAGGAAAATCAACTATATCAGGAAACTTGGCTTATGTGTTAAGCGAAAATAATAACAAAGTTTTATTAATAGATTGTGATTTAAGAAAACCTTCACTTCACAAGAAGTTTAAGATTTCTAACGAAAAAGGAATAACGGATTTATTAGTAAATAAATGTACTATAAATGAAGTGGTAAAAGTTATTTCAAAAGGAGTTCATTTAATAACAGCAGGAACAATACCTCCAAATCCAGCAGAGATTGTTGGTTCAAAAGCTTTGAAGGATTTTATAGATAATATGGAAGATGAGTATGATTATATTGTAATAGATACACCGCCAGTATTAGCTGTTACAGATGCTCAACTTTTAGCTGCTAAGTGTGATGGAACAGTCTTAGTATCAAGAGCAAAGAAATCAAGGGCTAAATATGTAAAGCTTGCTTACAATGAACTTGAAAAAGTAAGAGCCAATGTTATAGGAAGTATATTAAATGAGTCAGATATGAAACAAAAATATGGATATTATAAGCATTATTCAAGTGATATTAAAAAATAGAAAAGAGTGGACAGTGTTATAGCATGAAGAATTTAATGATTGTAGGAGCAGGTGGGGTAGGAAGAGAAGTATCTTTAATAGTTAGACAAATTAATGACTTAGAAGCAACCTGGAATATGATTGGATTCATAGATGATAACATTGATAATTGGGGAAAAGTTATTAATGGATACTCGGTTATTGGAGGAGTAGATTCATTAGATTTTTTTGCAGAAGATACTTATGTAGTAATAGCAATAGCAAATTATAAGGTTAAAAAGAGAATAGTAAATAGGTTAAAGGGAAAATTCAAATTTGCAACAATAGTTCATCCAAAAGTATGGATTCATGACTTTATGACTTTAGGGGAAGGGTCAATAATTTATGAAGGTGTCATATTAACATCAAATATTGAAATAGGAAAACATGTAATTATAAGTCCTAAGTGTGGAATAGGACATGATTCAGTAGTTAAAGATTATGTTTCATTATTATGGAATGTTAATGTTTCAGGAAATGACTTAATCGAAGAAGGTGTAACTATGGGATCTGGATCAACAGTAATTCAAGGTAAGACAATAGGAGAAGGAGCTATTATAGGGGCTGGAGCTGTGGTTATTAATGATATTGAACCATATTGTACAGCGGTTGGAGTTCCGGCAAAGGTTATTAAAGAGTTACAACTTACAAGTGATTAATTACAGGTTACAAGTTGAAATAAGCAAATAGTGTTTTTAATAGAAATGATTAATTAAGAGTAAATGAGGTGAGGAATTTGAAAAAAGTATTATATGTGACAACAGTGAGTAGAACTATAAATGCATTTTTGGTTCCTCATATAGAGATGCTTTTAGCTAATGGATATAAAGTTGATTGTGCTTGTTCGATAGACAAGACTTTGAATAAAAAATTACAAGCCAAGGGAGTTAGAGTCTTCGAAATACCTTTTTCAAGAAATCCTTTAGGCTTAGGAAACATAAAGGCTTTTAATAAATTAATAGATATCCAATCTATAAATGAATATGACGTAATACATGTTCATACACCAATAGCCGCTATATATGGTAGATTACTTAGATTTAAGTTTCCAAAAATAAAAACTATATATACAGCACATGGATATCACTTTTTAAAAAGTGGATCAAAATTAGGATGGCTTATCTATTATCCAATAGAAAAATTTATGGCAAGCTTAACTAATGTAACTATAAATATTAATAAGGAAGATTACGAAATAACTAAAAATAAACTTAATCCTGAAAAATGCTATTTAATGAATGGTGTAGGGATTGATTTAAATAAATATAAGAAAATTAGTTGTGAAGAGATAAAGAGAAAGAAAGAAGAATTAGGATTAAATGAAGATGATTTTATTGTTTTGAATATAGCTGAATTAAATAAAAATAAAAACCATATTCAACTTATTAAAGCAATGGAGTTATTAAAAGATAAATATCCCAATATAAAAGCTCTTTGTGTTGGAGATGGACAGTTATTAGAAGAGATAAAAAAAGAAATAAAACAAAGAGGATTAGAAGAAAATATAAAGTTATTAGGATATAGAGAAGATATAAATGAACTTATAAATGTCTCAGACATAGGAATACTTATGTCGCATAGAGAGGGGTTACCTAGAAACCTTGTGGAGTTTATGGCTTGTGGCAGAAATGTAATTGCTACAAATATAAGGGGATGTAGAGAGATAGTATGCAATGAAAGTATTGGTTCCCTTGTAGAGGTAGGAAATTATAAAGAAACAGCAAAAGAAATTGAAAGATATTATTTGTTACAGGATAAGAAATTTGAGGTTTCAGAAGATATTGAGAAATATAATATTAAAAATATTAACGATAAACTTAAAGAGATATATTCAGAAGTTTGTAATGATATATTAGATGAAAAGATTTTTTCTTATATGTAAGTTAGTTAAAGAGAGGTGATTATTCTGGAGAAAGTATTACATGTATTACCAATGAATAAATTAAGTGGTGCTGAAAAAATGGCACTCTTAATATGTAAAAATATGAAAGAATATGAACCAATAGTTTTATGTGGAGGAAATAATCTTAAAAAGATTTTTGAAGAAAGTAACATAAAAAGCTATTCAATAGAATTCTCAAATAAAAATATTATAAAAGATATTAAAAAAATTAAGGAAATAGTAAATAAAGAAGATATAAAAGTAATACATGCTCATGACAACACAGCTTCAGTTATCAGTTATCTTAGTAAAAAGATATTTAAGTTAAAAGTTAAAATTATTTCTCATATACATAGTTGTTATCCCTGGTTAAAAAAAAATGGAGTTAATAAAAAAGTAGATTCATTTTTAAGACCTAAATATGATTACAACATTGTATGCGGAAATATTGTTTATGAGTTTTATGAAGAGAATGCAAAATATTTTGATAAAGAGAAAACAATAATTCTTTCAAATGCAATAGATATAAATGAAATAAATAATTTTAATATTAGTAAAATAGATGAAGTAAGAAAAAAATTTAATATACCAGAATGTAAGGTAATTATTGGATTTATAGGAAGATTGGATTATGAAAAGGGAATTATACCATTTATTAAGGAGCTTGTTAAACATAAACATAAATTTAATGATAGTAAGTTTTTATTAGTAGGAAATGGGTCACAGGAAGATGAAGTGAAAAGGCTTATAAAAGAAAATGAATTAGAAGAATTATTTGTTTTAACTGGTTTTCAAGACAATGCATACAGTTTTTATCCACTTATAGATATATTTTTTCTTCCCTCATTATATGAAGGGCTGCCAATGGTTTTATTGGAAGCAATGGCTTTTGGAAAAGCAATAATAGCAACAGATGTAGGAAGTATAAATGAAGTTATTAAGAAAGATACAGGTGTTTTAATAGAATCTTGTGAATATGAGAAGTTTATAAATGAGCTAGATAAGATTAAAGACAATAAAAAGTTAATTAAGTTTTACTCTATAAATGCTAAAAGAACTGTAGAAGAAAAATTTAGTATAAAAACATATATTAATAATGTAGAAAATAAATTGTATAAATCAATTATTAAGTAGATAAGGAGTATATATGAGGCCTTTATTAACGATATTTACGCCAACTTACAATAGAAAAGATTTATTGTTTAGATGCTATAAAAGTTTAAGAAAGCAAACAAGTAATAACTTTGAATGGTTAATAGTTGACGATGGATCTACAGATGGGACAAGAGCTTGTGTAGATAAATGGATTAATGAAAAAAATGACTTTAGTATAAGATACATCTATCAAGAAAATCAAGGCATGCATGGTGCACATAATACAGCTTATGAAAACATAAATACTGAATTAAACACATGCGTAGATTCAGATGACTATATGCCAGAAGATGCTGTAGAAAAAATATGTAGCTTTTGGATTAATAATGGATCTAACAAATATGCTGGATTTGCAGGTTTAGATGCTTTTGAAAATGGAAGAGTTATAGGAACTGAATTTCCAAAGCATATAAAATCATCTACTCTGTTTGATTTATATAATAAAAAGAAAGTAAAGGGAGATAAAAAGCTCATATATAGAAGTGATTTAACAAGAAGGTATCCATACCCGATATTTGAAGGGGAAAGATATGTTGGACTATCTTATAAATATTATAAGATAGATCAAGAGTATGAGCTTTTATTAATGAATGAAATAGTATGTATTGTTGAATATCAGCAAGATGGATCTAGTAATAATATGTTAAGACAATATATTAGAAATCCAAGAGGATTTGCTTTTTATAGGAAAGAAAATTTAAAAAATAGACAGGGAAATTTAATATATAGGTTAAAAGAAAACATACACTATGTATCAAGTTGCATTATTTCAAGGAATAAAAGCTTTATTAATGAAAGTCCAAGTAAAGCTTTAACGATATTATCAATACCAATAGGCTTTTTATTATATTTATACATTAGAAAAAAAGTAAGAATAACATAAACATTAAAGGAGGAAAACATGACAGTTTTTTATGTAACAACAATAGTAACTTATTTCTTAGCTTTACTGACTAGGAAAATTGAAAGTAAATATGGAAAAATATCATGGTTTTTCTTGTTTTTTGTTATATCTATTTTAGTAATAGTATCTGCAATTAGATCTGGTATAGGGGATACAGGAATGTATAGGCATCTATGTGAATTAGTAGACCAATCATATGTGTCAGATGGATATGAAATCGGATTTGTTTATTTTATAAAATTTTTAAAAATATTTTCTGGTGATTCACAATTATTAATAATAGTAACTTCTGTAATTATCAATATATTAAATGTAATAACTATTTATAGATATACAAAGGATAGTTATTTTGAATTAGGAATATTTTTATACATTACTTCAGGATATTATATTGTAACAATGAATGGAATTAGACAAAGCCTAGCAGCTTCAATATTATTCTTTGCAACAACACTAATATTTAAGAAAAAATATAAAACATATTTTCTTATAGTATTACTAATGAGCACAATACATAATTCAGCATTAATAATGATTCCTTTGTATTTTATAGTTAGACTTACACCATGGGAAAGAATGACTAATATCATTTTTGTATTAACAGCTATAGGATTAGTATTTTATGAACCATCATTAAATCTAGCTATGAAGTTTTTAGGTAATACAAGATATGAGCAATATGCTGAATTTGATGAAGGAGGAGCTAATTTAATTAGAATTGCAGTTTTTGCTGTACCGGTATTATTAGCTTATTTAAAGAGAAATGTAATAAAAGATAAGTGGAAGTATGGAAATGTATTTGTAAATATGAATATTATTTGTTTTATAGTTATGTTGTTTTCAGCATATAACTGGATATTTGCAAGATTTACAATTTACTTTCAGTTATATAGTTTTATATTAATTCCATATATAATTGCCAATTGTCTTGAGGGAAAAGAAAAAAGATTATTTTATTTTATGTTATTAATATTATATTTCATATTCTTTTATTATGACCAAGAAGTAACTAATAGAGTGAGGTATACTACAATATATAAATTAGACACATTTTTTTATGAAATAAAATAGTGCTAAATAAAAATATTAAATGGTTATAGGTGATAATTATGAAGAAAAAAATATTGCATATTACAGGGGCTATGAATGTTGGCGGAACTGAAACAATGCTTATAAATTTATATAGAAAAATTAATAATGATATAACATTTCATTTTATTTCTTATAGCAATAAAGAAGCCTATTATGACAAAGAGGTAGAATCGCTTGGAGGAGAAATAATAAGGTTAAAAGCCCCTAATGAAGTTGGATTTATTAAAGCTATAAATGATATAAGAAAAGTAATAAGAGAAAATGGACCATATGATGCAGTTCATACACATATGATGTTTAATTGTGGAGTGGCAATGATAGCTGCCTATTTGGAAGAAATAAAGGTTAGGGTTTCACATGCACATACTACTGCTGATATAAGTAGTAGTTTATTAAGAAAGTTTTATGTATTTGTAATGAGGATTCTTATAAGAATATTTTCCACTGATTTTTTAGCTTGTAGTAATTCTGCTGGTAAGTATCTTTTTGGTAATAACATATTAAAAAATAAAAAATATAGAATACTTCCTAATTATATAGATTATGAAAAATTCATTAATTATAATTCTAAAACTAGTTTAAGAGAAGAGTTAAGACTTAATAAAGAGGATTTATTAATATGTCATATCGGTAGGTTTATAACTGCAAAAAACCATAAATTTTTAATAGATATTACAAAGGAAATGGTTTTATTAAATAATAATATAAAGCTTATTTTAGTTGGAATTGGAGATGAAGAAGAGAATATTAGAAAAAAAGTAGATAGGTTAGATTTAAGTAATAATGTATATTTCTTAGGCATTAGAGGCGATATACCATATATTTTAAAAAGTATTGATTTATTTATATTACCTTCAATTAGTGAGGGGTTAGGATTAGTTTTATTAGAAGCGCAATCATCTAAAGTTCCTTGTTTAGTATCAGAAGCTATTCAAAATGAAGTAGATTTAGGATTAAATTTAATAACTCAAATAAAATTAGATAAAGGTAGTGAAGTATGGGCAAATAAGGCTTTAAATATTATAGAAAAAAAACAGTCTATAAATGTAGATATAATGAAGTCAATACAAAAAAAAGGGTATGATCTTAATTCGATTTTAAAAAATTTAATGTCTGTTTATAAATTTAAATTAGAGCAGGAGAAGTTGTATGAAGAATATTCTAATAGCATCTTTTGATTTAGAAGTTGGAGGTGTTGAAAGAAGCTTAATAAGTATGTTAGATAACTTTGATTATAAAAATTATAAAGTAGATTTAATGTTATATAGACATTCTGGAGAATTTATGAATCTATTAAGTAAGAAAGTTAATCTATTACCAGAAATTAAAGAATTAGCTACTTTTAGAAAAGGTATAGGACAAGTTATGAAAGAAGGAAATTTACTTATTGGAGTATCAAGACTCCTAGCAAAGTTTAAAGGAAAAAATAAAGTTAAAACCTCTGATATGGAAAGCGTAATTCAAATGCAGCTAATGTGGAAGTATACTATTTCATTCTTATCTAAAATTGATAAGGAGTATGATGTAGCAATAAGCTATCTTTGGCCACATTACTTTATTGCAGAAAAAGTTAAGGCAAAGAAAAAAATAGCTTGGATACATACTGATTACTCCAAAATAGAAACAGACATAAAAGAAGATTTAAGGATTTGGAATAAATTTAATTATATTATGGCTGTTTCAGAAGAATGTAAAAATTCATTTATAAAAAAATATCCTAGCTTAAAAGATAAAGTAAAAGTAATGGAAAATATAACATCACCAGAGTTTGTTAGAAAAATGGCTGATGAATATATAGAAGAAAAATTTGAAGAAGATAAATTTAATATAGTTTCTGTAGGAAGACTATGTTATGCAAAAGGGATAGATAATGCAGTTAGGGCTTTGAAAATACTACATGATAAAGGGGTAAAAAATATTAAATGGTATGTTATAGGCTATGGTGGAGATGAAGATTTAATTAAAGGCTTAATAAAAGAATATAATCTTGAAAATAACTTTATTTTATTAGGCAAGAAAACTAATCCATATCCATATATAAAGGCTTGTGATTTATATGTTCAACCTTCTAGATATGAGGGTAAAGCAGTTACAGTTACAGAAGCACAGATTTTAGGAAAGCCTGTAATGATAACTAATTATGATACTGCAAAAAGTCAAGTGAATAATGAGGTTGATGGATATATATCAGATTTAAGTATAAAAGGAATAGCTGATGGAATTGAAAAGGTGTATAAATACAAAGGGTTTATAGAAAAGTTAGCTGAAAACTGTAGAAATACTAAGTATGGAAATAGTTATGAGTTAGCTAAATTATATAAAATTATAAAGGAGTAAATTAAGTGACACAATGATAAAAGTTATATTCTTTATAGAGAGTCTTGGAGGGGGTGGTGCTGAGAAAGTACTATTAGATATAGTAAAAGGCTTAGATAAAACAAAGTTTGAAATAACGGTAAAAACTATAACTGATATTGGAATATATAATGACAAAATAAAAGATTATTGTATTTATGAAAGTTTTTTATCTAAAGATTTATTAAATGGAAATATATTTTTTAAATTTATATATAAAATTAAGTATCATTTAATTTATAAATTACCAGCTAAAGTAGTTTATAAAGTTTTATTTAGAAAGAAATTTGATGTGGAAGTAGCTTTTGTTGAAGGATTTGCTACTAAAGTTATAAGTAATTCTAATAATAATGTATCTAAGAAAATATCTTGGATACATGTTGACCCAATTGAAAGAGATTATGCAGATTTGTATTTTAAAAATTTAGATGAACATAAGAAATGCTATAATAAGTTTCAAAAAATAATATGTGTTTCCAATAGTGTTAAAGATTCTTTGGTAAAAAAATACAATATAAGTAAAGAAAAGGTTAAAGTTCAATACAACCCAATTGATAAAGAGAGTATTATTTTGAAAGCAAATGAAAATTGTACTTTAATTGATAGTAATAAATTTACGATAATTTCTGTAGGGAGATTAGTACACCAAAAGGGGTATGATAGATTACTTAAGATAATAAATAATCTAAAGAATGAAATAGATATTAAATTTGAACTAATTATATTAGGAGAAGGGCAAGAACGAGAAAATTTAGAGCAGTTTATAAAAGCTAATGATTTAGAAGAGTATGTAAAGTTGCTAGGATTCGAAAAAAATCCCTATAAGTTTATTAAACAAGCAGATTTATTTGTATGTTCATCACGAGCAGAAGGATTTAGTCTAGTAATTGCAGAAGCTTTAGTGCTAGGTATTCCAGTAATAAGTACAAATTGTAGTGGGCCAAATGAATTATTGAATTTTGGCGAATATGGAATGCTAGTTGATAACAATGAAAATGATCTATACTTAGCACTTAAAGATATAATAAGTAACAATGATTTATTAGAAGAATTAAAAAATAAGGCTAAAAAAAGAGCTAATAGTTTCAATTATTTTACAACTATTAAGCAAATAGAACAAAACATTCTAGAAAGATAAAATTTAAGTAAAATGGTAAGGAGCTTAAAGTGATTAATAATAAATTAATATCAATAATAATACCAGTTTATAATTCAGAAAAGTACATTAAAAAATGTATAGAAAGTATAATTAATCAAAGTTACAGTTATATTGAAATTATATTAGTAGATGATGGGTCAAAAGATAAATCAGGTGAAATATGTGATTATTATGCTAAAAATGATAAAAGAATAGCGGTTATTCATAAAAAGAATGAGGGTGCGCATATAGCAAGAAATATAGGGATATCAGTAGCTAATGGAGAATATATAAGTTTTGTAGATTCAGACGATTGGATATGTGAAAATTATATCTTGACTTTAATAGAAAATATGGTGGACTGTAAAGCTGATTTAATAGTTTGCAACTATAAAGAAGTTTTTATAAATGAAATTAGTATTAATTACGGTGAGAATAGAGAAGTAAAGTCAAGGTTATTAGATATGGATGTCGAAATGGATAAAGATTTTTTTGTTAATGGGCTGGTACATCCGTGTTGGGGTAAATTATATAAAACAAATATTATAAAAAATAATAATATACTATTTAAAGACTTAAAACTTAGTGAAGATACGGTATTTAACCTATGCTATTTGAAGTTTTGCAAATATATAAAAGTATTACAAGATGAACTGTATTTTTATGCTCATTATGATAGGCATAGTAGCATCACAAAAATAGCATATAAAGATATATTTGAAAATTACTTAATTGTTCATGAAAAGTTTTTAGAATATACAAAGTGTTATAAAACAAAGGAAGCTATTAGCATTGCAAATAATACCATGTATCCCCAATATTATAGTGCATTTATAAAAATATTAATGTGTAAAAATCTAAAAAGAAAACAAAAGAATAAGATTTTAAACAAAGCATTAAGTAACGAGAAAATAACAAATTGTTTTAAGATAAAACAAGAAAATACAACTATAAGTATAATTAACAAGTTGATTATTAGAAAAAAGTATGTTTTGTTAAAGTATATTTTTTTATATATAAATTTCAAAAATTAAAAACACTAAAAAGGAAAGTGATTATTTGACTAAAGTAATTTTTATTACAAATAAATTAATAACTGGTGGGGTCGAGAAAGCATTATTAGAGATGATTAAACAAATTCCAAAAGATAATTTTGAAATTACTATTGGAGTATTTAATTTAGGTGGAGAACTTGAAAAAAGTTTAAGATCAGATGTAAAAATAATAGAAATACCAGAAGTGAATGAATCCATAAAAACAATTTTAATTAAAGATTTAGCAGAAATGAAGCTAATAGAATTAATTAAAAAGATAAAAAATTTAATAATGTGTAATTTAGTTAAAGATTATAATGAAAAATGTAGATATAGATGTAAGTTATACAGAAAATTAAATGAAATATATGATGTAGCAGTATGCTACCATAAACCTACAGATTTACCCGTTCCGTATGTTATAGATAATGTAAAATCAAACAAAAAGGTATTATGGATACATATGGATATGAGTAAGATAGCTGAAAATGAAAAAAGAGGGTACTATAAATTATATAAAGAATATGATGAAATAATTTGCATTTCTAAAGCAGTAAAAAATCAAGTTATTAATATTTTTCCAGAATTTAAAAACAAGACTAAAGTTATATATAACTTTATAGATAAAGGTGAAATTAGAAAATTGAGTGACTGCGGAGAAAAGTTTGAGACAAGTGATGGAAATTATAACATATTAACGGTGGCTAGATTATCAACTGAAAAAGGACATGATTTAATAATAGAAGCAGCCATTTTATTAAAGAAAAAAGGAGTAAATTTCAGGTGGTATTTAATTGGAGAAGGTCCAATTAAAAATAAGTTATTAAAAAAAGTAGAAGAAAATGACTTAAAAAAATACGTTATATTATTAGGAAATAAAGATAATCCATACGGATATTTTAAAACTTGTGACATTTATGTACAACCTTCATTAGAGGAAGGGTTTGGCATAACAGTCAGCGAAGCAAAAATTTTTGAGAAACCTATTATAATTACTAAATTTGCTACCTCAACAGAACATATTATTGATAGAAAAACAGGATACATTGTAGATTTTAATGGTAATGATATTGCGTGTAAAATAGAAAAATTAATAAAGAATAGTTTTTTTATTGATTAACTTAGATAAAAATTAAAAATATAATTTTAGAGGAGAATATAATGAATAAATATGACATAGATAGGAATAAACAAACAGCAATTAATTTAACTAGTAGTTTGATTGTTTTTGGAGTTAATTTAATAATAAGCTTTTTTTTATCACCGTATGTTGTTAAGACTTTAGGGGTTGAGGCTAATGGTTTCGTATCTCTTGCTAATACTTTCATTAGTTATGCTACATTAATAACAATTGCGTTAAATTCTATGGCAGGTAGGTTTATAACTATAGCTATTCATAAAGAAGATTATAAAACAGCAAATAAGTATTTTAATTCAGTATTCATAGGCAACTTAATTATAACAAGTATATTATTATTACCAGCACTAATCTGTATTATTAAATTAGAATCAATTATAAATATATCTAGTAACTTAGTTTTAGATGTAAAAATATTATTTTCTATATTATTTATAAATTTTCTTGTTATACAATCTATGCCGAGCTGGGGGACAGCAACCTTTGCTGCAAATAAATTATATTTACAATCAATACGAGGTATGGAATCTAATTTAATAAGAATAGGAGTGATATTATTACTATTTTTATTTTTTTCACCACATGTTTATTATGTTGGATTAGCTACTATGATTTCAGGGATATATTCTACTTATTTTAATAGATATTATCAAAAAAAACTAATTCCACAGCTTAAAATCAAAAAAGGTTATTTCAAGTGGGAAACTATAAAAGAACTTATATCTTCAGGGATTTGGAATACAATTACTAATGTAGGACAAATACTTTTAAGCGGATTAGATTTATTAATAACAAATTTATTTATAGGACCTGTAGAAATGGGAGTACTTGCATTATCAAAAACTATACCTAATATAATAATTAGTCTTGCAGGAACACTTACTTCTACATTTATGCCAAGTTTAACAATTGATTATGCTAAAGGAGAACAAGAATCGCTTAAAAATAATTTAAAACAGGGTATGAAAATAATAGCAATTTTAATAACTATTCCACTAGCAATATTAATAGTATATGGAAAGGAGTTTTATAGTTTATGGGTACCTTCAGAAGATGCAACATTATTACATGTATTATCGGTATTAACTTGCTTTGGTTTAATATTTACAAGCGGAATACAATGTTTATATAATGCTTTTACTGTAGCAAATAATTTAAAAACAAGCTCTATTTTATTATTGGCATCAGGAGTAATAAGTACAATTATAGTTTTTATTCTACTAAAAACAACTAACTTAGGTATTTTTGCAGTAGCTGGCGTTAGTTCATTTGTTAATTTAATACGAAATATGTTATATAATATTCCGGCCGCATCTAAATGTTTAAAATTAAAGTGGAATACATTTTATCCAGAAGTATTTATCTCTGTATTTAGTGTAATTGCTTTAACAATAGTTGGAACATTAATAAAGAAATTAATAGTTGTTAATTCATGGCTTACATTGATTATAGCAGCTATATGTACAGGAGTAATTGGATTAATTATAAATATTATTATTATTTTAGATAAAGATATAAAAATAAAATTATTTAATTGTATAAAGAAAAAATTAAATTTAGCATAAAAGTGAATTTAAATAGGAGATAGTATGTTAAGTAATAGACAAGTTAATTACGATTTGTTAAGAATAATAGCGATGTTATCAGTTATGACTTTACACACAGCAACTGCTACTTGGGGAAATGTTACTAGAGAAACAAATTGGTTTATTATAAATTCTTATGTAACTATTTCACACTGGGGAGTACCTGTTTTTGTAATGATAAGTGGTATTATATTCCTTAATCCCAAAAAACAAATATCAGTAAAAGAAATTTATATTAAGTACATTAAAAGAATATTAATAGCATATATTCTTTGGAGTGCCTTATATTCAATATACAATATTTTAACATATGGAGGAAATTTAATAACTTTTATAACAAGTACTTTTAGTGGACACTTTCATTTATGGTACTTAGTAATGCTAATTGGATTATATATGATTACGCCAATACTTAGAGTTTTTACCCGAAATTTGGATGAAGAAGTATTTAAATATTGGATATTACTAGGGTGGGTATTTGTTGTATTAATTCCACTTATGAGAAATATACCAATTGTTAATACAATTTTAGATATTAATGTAAAAAATATTAATTTGAGCTTTTTAGGTGGTTATGTATTTTACTATATTATGGGATATTACATAAACAACTATGATATAAACAAAAATATTAGAAAACAAATTTATATTTTAACTATTTTAGTATCAATATTTTGTATATATATTAATAATTTTTCAGTATTTAATTTTGATAAGAGAATTTATCTTTTAGGACCATTTGATTTAGGGACTGCATTAATATCTATATCAATGTTATTATTAGCAAAATATAATTTTAATAAATTTATATTAAATGAAAAAATAAAATATCTAATAATTAAAATATCAAAATATTCATTTACTATGTATCTCGTTCATGATTTTGTAAATATGTTCTTTTATAAAATGGGATTTATAAATACATTATTTAATCCAATTTTATCAATACCTTTAATTAGTCTATGTGTATTTATTGTAAGTCTATTTATAAGTTTTTTAATGAATAAAATGTTAAATTATATAAGAATTAAAATTTTAATGTTTAGGGGATTTATATATGAGTAAAATAAGTATTATTGTACCAATATATAATGTTGAATTATATGTAGAGCGATGTATAGAATCAATATTAAATCAAAGCTTAAGTGATTTTGATTTAATATTAGTAGATGATGGATCTACAGATAAAAGTGGAGAAATATGCGAAGGTTATGCTAAAAAAGATAGTAGAATACAAGTAATACATAAAAAAAATGGTGGACTGTCATCAGCAAGAAATGCTGGAATAGAAATTGCGCAAGGTAAGTATATTGCATTTGTGGACGGAGATGATTTTATACATAAGGATATGTACAAGATTCTTTATGACAAAATTATACAAAATGATTCTGATATTGTAATATGTGAGTTTAAAAAGGTGTACAACAAAACTGATGTTATTGATACTATAGAAAATACTAAAAGTATTGAATTAAATAATATAGATGCATTACATATGTTATATTCTGATAAGGGGGCTGAATTTACAGTTGCATGGAATAAAATATATAAAAAAGAGCTTTTTGACGAAGTAAGGTATGAAGAAGGTAAAATTCATGAAGATGAATTTATAGCACATAAGTTACTATATAAAGCACAAAAGATAACATATGTATCGAAACAATTGTATAACTATATACAAAGAGAAGACAGTATAATAAATTCAAAATTTAATATAAAAAAACTAGATGCAGTATATGCATTTAATGAAAGAAAGTTATTCTTTAAAAATATTAAAAATAAAGAATTACAGTATAAGGCTGAATATAATTATGTAAAATATTTCTTTGAAAATTATTATAAGGCTAAAAGAAATATAGAGTGTATTGATGAAGAACTTTATAGATTAAAAAAGAATTTTAGAGAGAGTATATATACATTGTTAAAGAATCCTTACTTCAATTATAAAGAAAAACTCGCATGGATAGTATTTATAGTTAATTCAAAATTTTATGAGAATTATATAATGAAGTAAAAATTAAATAATATTAAAAAAATAAGATCTCTTAGTTTAAGGTAATTATAAAAATGAGGTAAAAATGAAAAATTTAATTAAAATAAAGAGAATTGAAGTTAAAAACAATAGAATAGAATACTTTTTGGAGGTATTTGGATATGTAAAAAAATTTTTTGTAAATAATGAAAATATGTATGTACAATACCAAGATTCTATTGAGGATATACCTTTTGGGATAGCAGTTATACCTTTACTATCAAATATATTACCAATTGCTTGGTTTAGTGATGCTGAGATAATAATAGGGGAATTAGATAAAACATTTTATAATGCAATTGATAATATTAAAGAAGGATATTCTAAGATGCATCCTAATGCAAACTTGGGTGGAAAAATAAGTGTAAAAAATATAATAGATTATAGTTACGAACCATCAGATAAGTGTGCAACTTTTTTTAGTGGAGGGGTAGATTCATTAGGAACGTTAATAGAAATTATAGATGAAAAACCAATTTTAGTAACATTATGGGGTTCAGATATCAGTTTAGATGATAAGCAAGGATGGGATAAGGTTAAAAGGGAAGTTGTTGATTTTGGGAATAAAAGAAATTTACAAAATTTACTTATAGAGTCGAGTTTTCGAAGATTTATTAGTGAAGGAGAACTTACAAAAGCATATTCTAAGTTTATGAAAGATAATGACAATTGGTGGCATGGAGCACAACATGGAATTGGACTTATCGGGCACGTAGCACCTTATGCATATAAAAACAAATTAAAAATAATATATATTCCAGCATCTTTATCGCCTGAAACAATAAATTTTTCGTGTGCCTCACATCCAACAATTGATAATGAATTTAAATTTGCTGGATGTAGCACAGTTCATCATGGATTTGAAAATAACAGGCAAAATAAAATATCTATTATAAGCGATTATATAAAAGAATCAGATGATAAATTATTTATTAGAGTGTGTTGGCAATCTGATGGAGGTATAAATTGTAGTAAATGTGAAAAGTGTTCAAGAACTATTATGGGATTAATAGCAAATAAAATAAATCCGAATGAACATGGATTTTATATTGATAAAAATACATCAAAAGAAATTGAAAGTAATATGAAATATAATTGGATACTTTCAGAATCTTTAATTGAATTCTGGAATCAAATAAAAAATAAGTTTAATAAAGATAAAGAGTTGTGGAAAAAAGAAGAAAGTGTAAATTGGATATTAAATATTAATTTTAATAACTTAAATAGAAAGAAGATTATAAATAAAAAGATTAAACAATTAATAATACAAATTAAGGTTACTTTGTATAAAGTGTTGAAAAGATAATATTTAAAGCAAGTTTAAATAGGGTTATATGAGGGGAAAGCACATGACTTTAGCAGAAATAGTTTATAGACTACTAGGTGATAAAACATATAATGAATTGTTATCAATTAGATATTATAATAAAGAATTAAAAAAATATAAGAATAAAAAAAAGATAATATATACATTAGTACCTACTCATGGAAATTTGGGAGATCAAGCTATAGCTTTTGCATCTAGAAAGTACTTACGAGATACTTTTAATGAGTATGAAGTGATAGAAATCAATTGTGAAGATACTTATAAATATAGCAAATGGATAAAAAAAATACTTAAAAATGGTGATTTAATATTTTTACATGGTGGTGGAAATATGGGAAACCATTATGTAGAAGAGGAAAATGCAAGAAGGTACATTATTGAAAATTTTAGTGATAGTAAAATAATATCATTTACTCAAACTATGTATTTTTCAAATGATCAAGAGGGAAAAAGAGAGTTAGAAAAAAGTAAAAAGATATACAATAATCATAAAGATTTAACTTTGATTGCTAGAGAAGAAAAATCATATAGGATGATGAAAGAGGTTTTTAAAAACTGTAAAGTAATTTTATGTCCCGATATAGTATTATATTTAAATGATAAGTTAGAAAATTTATATTATAAAGAAAGAAATGCTATTATGACATGTTTAAGAAGTGATAAGGAAACATATATAGCACAAGAAAAAAAGCAAGACTTTATAAAATTATTAAACAATGAGTATGATGACGTAATTGTATCTGATACTGTAATAGCAGAGAAAGTACAAGAAGATAATAGACAAGAGTTATTAGTTGAATTATGGAATAAGTTTGCAAAATCTAAAATTGTTATAACAGATAGACTTCATGGAATGATATTTTGTGCTATTACTAAGACACCATGTATAGTAATAAGAAGTTTAGACCATAAGATTCTTGAAAGTTATAAATGGATTAGTAAACTAAATTATATAAGATTAGTTGAAGATTTAAATTTTGAAAATATTAATAAATTAATTAAAGAATTAATAATACTAGATAATAAAAGCGAACTTAATTTAGATGAAGAGCATTTTTATAAATTACGTAATAAGCTTATGTAAAAAGGGCAATTAATGGTTGAGTTTAATATAATCGAATAAAGTAAAATAAATTATGAGGTATATCAATGAAAAAAATATTGTTTTTTACAAAGTCAGAAGCTTTTGGAGGGATTGAAAAAGTATTATTAGACTATTGTAATAATATGGATAGTAAAAAATACGATATTACTGTTTTAAATTGGTTTTTTTGTGAAGAAATAAAGTCACAATTAAATAAAAATGTAAAATATAAATATATTTTTAAGAAAAAAGAACCTAGAGGTATTGGAAGGATAGTAAGAGACTTACCATCTAAAATAGTTCACAAAATTTTTATTATAGATAAATATGATGTAGAGATAGCTTTTCAAGAAGGATATACACATAAAATCATAAGTGGTGCAAGTTCAAAAACTAAAAAAATTGCTTGGTTTCATATAAATCCTAATTATTTTAATTTTAATGAGCCTTTATGTAGAAGTAAAGAAAAGTTAGAAAAAATGCTAAATAATTTTGATAATCTATGTTTTGTATCAAAGTTTATGAAAAAATGGTATGAAGATTCTTTTTCATTAGATAGTAATAAATTAGAGGTTGTTTATAATCCTATTGATAAAGAAGATGTATTAAACAAAAGTAAAGAAGAAATTACAGATATAGAACTAGATAAAAATGATTTTAGAATAGTATGTGTGGGCAGATTATCTGTTGAAAAAAGATTTGATAGAGTAATAAATATATGTAGGAGGATATATGAAGAAGGACACAGAAAAATAAAATTATATATCATAGGGGAAGGACCTCAAAAAAATGATTTAGTAAAGTTAATAGAAGAATTTAGTGCTAGCAATTATGTGAAATTGATTGGATTTTCAAGAAATCCATATAAATATATAAAAAATTCTAGCTTATTGATTTGTGCATCTGATAATATAGAGTCATTTGGATTAGTTGTAGCAGAAGCAATGACACTAAACACTCCTGTATTATCAGTAAAGTGTGGAGGGCCAGATGAGATATTGGATAATGGAAAGTATGGGATGATAGTTGAGAATAATGAATTAGCTTTATATGAAGGTCTATTAGCTATAATGAATAATAAGGAATTATACAATCAATATATTTATGTTGAAAAAAATATACTCAATGAATTTAAGATAAAAAGAATTACAGAACAATTTGATAATATTATTAATAAAAAATTTTATTAAATTTTATAAATTGAGAGCATAGAAGGGACTTAGAATTATTATGATTAAATCATTACAAGGATTAAGAGCGTTAGCAATGCTTGCAATATTCTTTTTTCATGCAGGATTTATACCTAATGGAATATTTCCAGTGACATTTTTCTTTATATTATCAGGATTTGTACTTTACTATAACTATAATAATACCGTCAAAGATATAAGTATAAAGAAAAGTATTTTATGGGGAATGAAAAAAATTAAAAAGATGTATCCAATTCATATAATAACTTTCATTATGAGTATTTTTATTAGATTTTCTTGGATATGTAAATTTTCTATAGGGGAACTTATTGTAATGGGCGGAGTTAATCTTCTTCTTTTACAAACATTAACACCTAGATATTCATTTACATTTAATAATTTGTCTTGGTATCTATCAACTACATTTTGTTGCTATCTATTAGCGGCATTTATTATTAAAAAATTAAGTAAGGTTAAAGTGATTAAGCCAATTTATCTTCTAATTCTAGTATGGTTGATTCAAATATTATTAGCTTTTATAGTCCCTAGTTTTGTAGATGATTATGGATATTTCTTTTATATAAGCCCTTACTTTAGAATATTAGATTTTATATTAGGAATGATATTAGCAAAAATATATATTGAAAGAAATAAAGATGTTATAACAAACTATACATTAGTAGAAATAGGTATTATATCAATATTTTTTATTACTTATCTATTATCTTTTGTCTTACCAACTGAATTTACAAAAGGAATAATTTATGCACCTGTATTTTTAATGGGAATATATATTATATCACAAGAAAAGGGGATTATATCTAAATTTTTATGTAATAAGGTATTTCAAAAAATAGCTAAAATAAGCTTTGAATTTTATATGGTGCATGAACTAATTTTAATCTTATTTAGAAATTTATTTTCGGATTTTCAGTATAATTATTTAATTAAAATTACTATTATAGCAATACCATCATTTATAATATCTTATGTGATTGCAATTATATTAAATAAATTTATAACTAATGGAAAAGAATACGTAAAGAAAAGTAGAAGGGGAGTTTATGGAATTAACTAAAAATCAAATCAAAAACACTAAAGGTATAGCAATATTATTTATGTTGTTACTTCATTTATTTTGCACAAAAGCATACGAAGGTATATATACTCCACTTATATTTATAGCAAGTACTCCTTTAGTATATTATTTAGCTTTATTTGGAGATTGTTGTGTTGCAATATATTGTTTTTGTAGTGGATATGGGTTATTTATAAGTTATGAAAATAATAATTATAACTACTTTAAAAATAATTTGTTTAGGATTTTTAAGATATATATTAATTATTGGATAGTATTATTTATTTTTGTAGTTGTTTTAGGGCCAATATTAGGACAAGCTAATAAATATCCAGGAGATTTAAAAACTTTTGTGTTAACGTTAACTGCAATATCTCCAGCATATAATGGATCTTGGTGGTTTGTAACTACTTACATTATTTTGGTATTAGTATCACATATGATAAATAAGATAGTTCTAAAAAATAATTCTTATTTAATTATTATAATGTCTTTTTTATTTTATATACTTGCTTATATTCAGAGGATAAAAGGAGTAATAATTTTTGATAATGTATTTTTAAATTGGATTATTAGACAGTTAGCTCTTTTTGGAACATCACAGTTTCCATTTATAATTGGAGCTATATTTGCTAATAAGAAAATATACAGTAAATTATACAATTTAGTAAAGAAAATAAGGTATAAAAACTTATTAGGAATAATGTTGATTGTATTAACGATAATAGCACATGGAATAGTTCAAACTTTATTTGTTGCCGTGTTTACAGGAGTAGCTTTTATATGTATTTTCAATTTAATTGATAAGCCAAGGTGGATGAATAAATTATTAGATTATTTAAGTAATCATTCTACTAATATGTGGCTTACTCATATGTTTTTTTATATGATTTATTTTAAGGAACTAGTATTTGCACCAAAGTATAGTTTTCTTATATTTCCATGGTTGCTTATTATGTGTTTAGCATCGTCGTATTTAATAAATTCAATATATAAACCAATAATTGTTTTATTAAATAGTAAAATAGAACTTAAAATGAAATCCGAAAAATTAATTACTTAAAATATAATTAGGAGTTGTTATGAGAATATTTAAGTCAAGAAAAAGTAAATTAATATCAATAGTAGCTTTGCTTTTAATTGTACTAATAATAATTGCAGCTAATTTAGGCAAATTTTTAGTTGTTAATGATGATTTATCAAGTGTTGATGCAATAGTTGTATTTAGTGGAGACAATGGGCCAAGGACTGTAAAAGGGATAGAACTCCTAGAACAGGGACTAGGTGATTATTTAATTCTTTCTGGTGGAAAAGTATATGATGATGTAACTATGGCTGAGCTTATGAAGAATCATGCAATTAAATTAGGAGTATCATCAGAAAATATAATATTAGATAAAGAAGCTAATAGCACTTATGAAAATGCTTTATTTACTAAAGAGATAATAGAAGAAAATAATTTTAAATCTATAATTTTAGTGACTTCAGAATTTCATTCAAGAAGATCTAAAGCTGCTATGGAAAAGGCATTAGAGGATACTTTTATATATGGTGAAAAAGTTAAAGTTATGATTACTAGCTCTAAGGAAGAGAAGTTTAATACTAAATGGTGGACAAGTGGCAATAGTGTTTTAATATTAATAGGAGAATATTTAAGACTTATTGGATACTATGTTAAGGGATATGTTTAATTTGAAAAGGAATTGTGATAATGAATATATAAATCAAATTGAAATATAGCAATTTTATATATTGAGGTTAATATGGTAAAGAAGATAATAATAGGTTTAAGCACAGTTTTAGTTATATTTATAATAATACTAGGCTTTAGAATATTTCAAAAGATGAAAGTTAAAACGGAAGTAGAAAAATCTAGTGCTGTTTTTAATGAACAAAATGAAATATATATAACTAAAGATGGAGAAAATGGAGTTATTGAGTATAGGTCAGATACACTGGTTATAAAGATTAATCCTATAAAGAAGACTAATCCAGATTTAGAAATGTGGGAAGTTTTTATAAAATTAAGTGATGGTTCTCAAATAAAGTCAGCTTTTGCAGGTAATGAATTTAATTTGAAAAATAGAGAAACTACATCGTATATGGCTATGAAGAATAATGCTGTTTTAGCTATTAATGGAGCTGCATATGGATTTAATAAGACAAGCTATGTAATAAGGGACGGAATTGTATACAGGGATACTAGACTTGATTGCGATCCTCTTGTTATACAAGAAGATGGTGATTTTAGGATATATGATGAGCAGTTTACAGGTGAAGAATTAGTTGCAAGGGGAGCTATGCACACTTATGATTTTGGGCCAGATTTAATTAGAAAAGGTGAAATAGTTGATTATGGGGATACGTGGTATAAGAATGATTTATCACCAAGAACAGCTATAGGTCAGTGTGGACCTCTTGAGTATGTTATTTTAGTAGTTGATGGCAGAAGTGAGGCTTCAGTTGGAATGAGTCTTTATAATGTAGCAGTAGAGCTTAAAAATAGGGGCTGCTACTGGGGGTATAACTTAGATGGTGGCGGGTCTACTACTTTGTATTTTAATGGAGAAGTTTTAAATAATCCTTGTGATTGGTATGGTGAAAGGGCAATATCTGATATATTGTATTTTGTGGATTAAAATTTTATAAATTAATATAATAGTGAAAACATTGCAGAATAGATGCAGTGTTTTTTGTTTTAATTTTTTTGATTATTTTTGTTTGATATATCATTAGATATCATTGATGGCGCTAAATTGCAAAGTTCGTCATATTCATTATATTCAGGATTGTTTGAATCATTTTCTTTAATAAGTTCTGCTAAGTTGTATGAATGAATATAAGCATCTTCATTATTAAATTTAAAATAAGCCCAATTATTATAAAATTTTATTACTTCTATTATGTCATTTTTAACTAATATACCTAAGGGTTTAGAGATTAATTTAGGTTTATCCATAACAATTGCAAAGGTTGTTGTAACTTTGTATAAAGACATAATTTTTCCTCCTTTGTATTTTAAAACTTATCTTTAATACATAATATGATGATAATTTATTTATAGTTACTAGTTAATTATAAAATTAAGATATATAAATAGATAATATATATTTAAAATTAATAGATATAATAATTAAAGTTTACTTTATGTTATAAGTAAAAATAGATTTTAATGAAAAGTTAAAAGTGATTAATATTTCTAGGCGAAATATTGTTCACTTTTTTTATTTTAGTCAAAATACATAAAATTAAAGGAGATACTGTATCAATTTGATGAAGGAAAAAAATAGAAATAAGAAAAGATAAATGGTATAATATGTAAATGAGTATACATTCTTTAAGGAGGATAAGAGTTAAAAGATGAATAATACAGAGAAACAATTTATAGAACTATTATCAAAATCTATAAGGAATGACACAAATGTAGAAAAATATGAAGATGTTAATTGGAGCAACGTAATTAGCTTGGCTGGAGAGCATAAGGTAGAAGGTGTTATTTATTCAAAGATTAAAGAAAATGCATCTAAATTAAATATTAATGAAAGCATAGCAGAGGAGCTAAAAACATTTGCTTTTTATACTGCAATATCGGAGATTAGGAAAATAGCGTTTTTAGAGAAGATATTTAATAAATTCAATGAATCAGGTATTCCTGTGATAGCATTAAAAGGATTAGTTCTTAGAAATATTTATCCTGAACCTGATCAGAGAAGCATGTGTGATGCAGATATATTAGTTAAGAAAGAGGATTTGAAAAGAGTTACTGAATTACTTAAATCTATTGATTATGAATTAGAAAGTGAAGATGAGCATTTTCATTTTAAGTTTCATCATAGGATGTATCCATTAATAGAGGTACATTGGAATTTAGTAGAAGGTGAGGAGTTAGATGATTCAATATGGGATAGAGTTATAAAATCTAAGCTTTTAAATATTGAAATTACAACATTAGGATATGAAGATTTTGCATTACATCTATGTCATCATATGGTTCATCATATGAATGGAATGGGATTTGGATTAAGGCAGATTGCCGATTTAGTATTATTTACTGAGAAGAATAGAGAACTTATTGAGTGGACTAGCTTTAAAAATAAGGCTAAAGAGCAAGGAATTGAAAAGTTCGTTCTTATAATTTTTGCGTTATGCAATAGATTATTTAATCTTGAAATTCCAGAACCATTAATGGATAGAGATATTATATATAGTCCTAATATAGATTTATTAATTGAAGATTTATTATTAGGTGGAGTTTATGGACGAAGTAATAATGAAAAAATGCTAGCAAACTCAATAGTTATTAATACAACTCAAAATGATTCTAATCCTGTAATTAGCATGGCTAAAAAGATAAAAACAGTTCTTAATCCTAGTGATGAAACCTTAGTAGGAAAATATTCTTATGCAAGTAAGTTTAAGATACTAAAGCCTTTTGCAGGAATTCAACAGATTTACCATAATAGATTTAATGAAGATTATGGCTTTGTTGATAATGTTAAGTTTATTTATAAGGGAGTTAAGTTATCTAAGGATAGAAATAATCTAATAAAATGGCTAGATATATAAGGAAAAAATAATATGATAAGTGCTAGTAACAATTTATTGGAAACAGATAAAATAATTGAGATTATGGAGAATATTATTGCTACAGGGGGAGAGTGTAAGCTAGTTGTTACAGGAAATAGTATGTTTCCGACATTAAAGCATAAAAGAGATAGTGTGATATTAGTCTCTCCAAGTAAAAGATGTGTTAAAAAAGGTGAGATAGTATTCATTCAGAGAGAAACTGGAGAATATATTTTACATAGAGTGTATAAAATCTATGACGATTACTTCATTATGAATGGAGATAATCAGGAATGGTGTGAAAATGTAAAGTTTGAGAATGTTATAGCTGTGGTAAAAAAAATAGTTAGAAAAAATAAAGAGATATCCTGTGATAATCTGATATATAAATTTTATGCTTATATATGGATGATGTTGAAAAATCATAGAAAGCAGATATACAGATTATATAGTTATATTAGAAGTAAATAGGAATAAATTTTTATGTGTAAGTTTAATAAGTGAAATAGGGAGAGTTAGATGAGTAAGAGAAATAAGATTATATGTGGAGTAATTTCTAGTATATGTGCTGTAGCAGTTATATGCTGGGGTGTTATCTATAATGAAAATAAAGAAGTATCAACATCTGTCACTAATTCAGGTGAAACAACAGAGTTTGCACAAGGAGAGGTAAAAGAAATAGAGAAACCTACTGAGGATTCACTTAACATAAATAGTATTCCTGGATTTTCAAATCAGATTTCAGCTACAGTTACTGAAATAGATAATGATGAAGAAATTCAAAATGGTGAAATTGTAGATAGTAATAATCAAAGTACAGCCAATATAGGAATACAGCTACCATTTACTGTACCTGGTACAAGTATGGAGGTTTTAAGTGTTGGACAATACACAGGACCTTTTGTTGAAGATGGAAGTGATACTCCATCAGGAAATATATTATCAATAGTAGTCAAAAACAATTCAGATGAAATGCTTCAATATGGAGAAATACATTTGAATGTTAATAATAATAATACAGCAATATTTAAATTATCAAATCTTCCTGCTAAAACTTCAGCACTTGTAATTGAATCTACAGGAGCTATTGAGTTTAGTAAGGATAATACATATGAATTTATTGATTCTATGTATGCATCATTAAGTGAAGTTTCACTTATGGAAGATAAAATCGAAGTTAACGGAGGGGATAATGAAATAACTATTAAGAATATATCAGGAGAAGACCTGGGAACGGTCTATGTGTATTATAAATATATTCAAGAAGGTGGAGCTTACTTAGGGGGAATCACTTATAGGACTAAATTTGAAAATGTTACAGCAGGTGCAGAAATAAGTGAAAAGACATCACACTATTCAAAGACTACAAGTGAAATATTGATGGTAGACTACATCAAATAGTTATTCTTTTTGAGGAAATTTATTTAAGTTAAATGCCTAAGCAAAAATTAATGCTTAGTATTTATAAATAAATTTAAGAAAGGGGAATGAAAGTGAGGAAGTCAAAGAAGAAATTATTAGCGATGTTACTTGCCGGTACAATGGTATTTGGGATGCTGCCAAGTAATGCTTTTGCTAATAACGAACAAGACCCAAATTCTACTGTTGTAGATGAAACTGTAACAACAGATGATTCTACAAAGTTGGAGGAGGAGGGAGATACTAACCAAGGTAAAACAGAAGTAGAAGCTCCAGTAGAAGAAGCAAATCCACAGGAAGCTGAAACAGAAAATAAAACTGAAGAAGCTTTACCAGAAGATAATGCAAATACTGAAGTTGCAGTTGACTTAAGTCTAGAAGAAATAAAACTTCAAAAGACTGAAGAAATAAAGGCTGGAGAAAAATATATCATAGTTTATGATAACAAAAAAGCCCTATCTACAGGAAAAGATAATATTATAGCTGTACCTGTAGAAATAGAAGGAGATACTGTTAAAACAGAAATAACAAAGAATATAATCTGGACAGTTGATGATAAAGGTAACCTAACAACAGAGGAGGATAAATACCTAACATCTGATTTAGAGTTACAAGAAAAAGTTGAAGAAGGACAATTTTTTAAATTTGATAAAAAGAATGTTTCTTATGAAGAGAATGAAGTTAATACTTATTTAACTTACAATGAAGAAAAAAATAAGTGGAGCTTTGAAGAAAAAGAAAATGAAGCTGTTACTTATTATAATGTAGTTGGACCAGTAGAAACATTAAAAGAACTAACTGAAGAAGAGCTAGACAAAATAGAAGAAGCTAAGGAAACTGAATTACCACAAGAAGATGAAGTAACAAATGAAGTTATTGAGGAAACTGAAGTTGAAGAAGATGAAATAACTGAAGGGGTTAACGATGAAGTTGTTGATGATTTAGAAGAAGATATTCCTACAACTTTTGTATCAGGTAATATTACCTATGTTCTTGACACTGATGGTGTTGATTCAGGTAGTGAATATTTAATAGTTGCGCAATCAGAAGATGATTATTACGCATTAAAAAATAATAATGGAAGTATTGCAACAAGTAATAAGCTTACAGTTAATGGGACTAATGTAACTGATATAGCTGATGCTTCTCTATGGACAATTACTAGAAGTAATAGTAATTATAAAATTAAAAATGGAGATTATTATTTAAGGATATTAAATGGCGATAGTTCATTTGGATTAAATTTAAATACAACTAATAGTAATAATGGATTAGTTATAGGAAGAAATGGAAGTAATTATAGGATAAGTGATAGTTATTGGCAGAATAGAAAAACTTACTATTCATTATTGCAATTTTCAGGTAGTGTATGGAGTAATACAACAGGTAATAATTCGCTTGCCAATATGTATTCTATTCAATTGTATAAAAAAGTTGAAAAAGTAAGTGTAACTGTTAAGTATTATTTAAATGGAACTGAGTTAGAAAATATAAGAATAAATACTACTGAGAATAAAAATTCTACGTACAATATCCTAAAACCAAGTGAATTTAATGGATATAGTTTTCAAAAGATATTAGTAAATGGTACACCACAAAATAGCGAAATAAATAGGTTTACAATTACTGAAGATACAATAATAGAATATTATTATTATAATCCATATGCTGCTGATGATAAGTTATACCCAGATGATACTGATGATGGAGGGCAATACCCTCAATATCCTAATGAAGGTTCTGTAAAAATTGATAAAAATGCAACAAGTAATGACTTTAGAGGAACAGGTGTTGCAAAAGTTGAACTTGGAGTGACTGGGGTGCCTGTTAAAAAAGGCGTAGATGTAGTTCTTTTATTTGATGTATCTACAAGTATGAACGATAATGTTAGTTCAACTGATTCAACATCTAAATTAGAAGCAGCTAAAGATGCAGCAAGTGATTTTATAGATTCCGTACTAGGAGATAATGCTGATGGAACAAAATCTAATAATCGTCTTGCTTTAGTAACTTTTGCTGGATGGAATAATGAAGCTGGGAATGAAGTACTATATGGATTGAAAAATGCAAACTCAAAAGATGCAATAAAGAGTACAATAAATTCAATTGATAATACTTACAGTGGTACTGATTATGATTATGCTTTTGAAGAAGCTAATGAAATATTAGATACAGCTGACCCCAATAGAGAGACTTATATTGTATTTATGACAGATGGTGCTCCATCTGAATATTCAGGATACAGATTTGGTCAAGATAATTTTGTAAACAATGTTAACAATAATTTATTAACTGGTGCTGAGGCTTCTAAAACTTCAGGAGCAAAGGTATACTCTATAGGATTTGGATTAACTAATGCAAGTAGCGATAGCAACAATGGATTTACACCTAATCAAGCAAAAGCTATTTTACAAAAAATATCATCTGGTGACAGCTATTATGTATCAGCAGATAGCCAGAATGAAATAAATTCAGCTTTTAATAATATAGCAATGCAAATAAGAAAAGCTGGTACAAATGCAGTGGTTACAGATAAGTTAGGTGCGGCATTTAATCTTCAAACATCAAACACTATTCCAAAGAATGAAAATGGCGCTATTACAATAAAACCTCTTGGATTTAATCCAGTAATAGAAGTTTTAGAGTATGATTTGTATACTAAAGCAGATATAGGAACAGTAGTTGGGGAAGTTACAATAACAATTGATTATGTTGGAACTCGTAAACCAGGTGATCCTAAAGTTGTTGAAAGAATAACGTTTAGTGCAGATGGTAAAACTGCTACATCTAACTTAAAGGATACTGATAATATAATAGATACTAACGGAGATATAGTAGCTGAAAAATTTGTTTATGATGCTTCAGAAGAAACATTTATATGGAATATTGGTGATGTAACTCAAAAGGGTATAGCATTAAGTTATTATGCCTACCTAGAAGGTTCTCAAGAAGGGAATCGAACTGATGGTTTATATGATACAAATCAATATGCAAAACTAAATTATGATAATTATTTAGGTACTCCTTCAGAAAAAGTTTTTGAGAAGCCTAAGATGCCTTGGGGTGCAGCGCAAGTAACTTATGAATTTTACCTAGTTAACTCACAAGGTAAACCAGTTAATGCTAAAGGTGTTGAAGTTCCGTTTGAATATCGTGTGAAAATTTCAGACCCTATAGCAATAAAGTTTAATTGGAATAATGGAACAACTATAACTGGTGAAGTTGTAGCTAAGGATTTAGTGCCAGCAGGATATACACTTCATATACAAGATACTAAATATACTGTTAATGCAGTAAGTTCAGGAAATGGTAGTTATACAATAGCAGGTACTATTCCAAGTAATTCACAACAAAGTACTAAGCTTGCAGGAGAACATGATGAAGGATTTACTTACTCATCAGTTGCTTTTGGTGTAGTTTATTCTGCAAAATTAAATCCTGATACTATTGTGTTGGATTATGGTAAGTCAGTTAATATTGATGTAATTAAAAATGACTTAACACAAGATGCTAAACTTCATTCAATAGCTAAAAAAGAAGGAACAGATTTAGGTGGAGTTGTAATTGGTAGTGGACAAGATAATGATGGAGTTAACTTTACTGATAAGACTGCAACAGATAAGAATGGTAGAGCGGAAGTAATTGATAGTAATGTAGTTAAATATACTCCAACAAAAATGATGGATAGTATAGATAGATTTTATTATTCAGCAGAGGTAAAAACTATTGATACAGATGGAAAGGAAACAACTTTCTATCAATATGAAGAGTTAACAGTAATGCCTGCAACTACAGTATATTATGAAGATAATTTCGCTCAAGGCGAAGAAAACGGAGGCGGAATTAAGTTTGAAGGGGTATGGACAACTGTAAATGATGCAGGAGAGACTATTATAGGTGGAATTGCTCCGGATAAAAATGATGTTCAAGATAATGGAACAGTAAATAAAGATGAACATCCATATGGAAGTGATAACAGTTATAAGGGAGATAGTAAGTTTAGTAACGGTTCTGCAAGAGTAATTAAAGGCAATGGAACTTCTGAGACTTCAGCTTCATTCATCTTTAAAGGAACAGGATTTGATTTAATAAGTAGAACTAATACTAGTACTGGATCTATAATTGTAACTATAAGTAAGAAAACTGGAATTAATGACAATAATGAGTCAGTGTATGAACAGGTTAAGAAAACTATTGTAAATAATCAATATCAAAGTGGTGACTTATATCAAATTCCTGTTATCAATTTTAGTGGTTCATATGAAGAATATAAAGTTGATATTATAGTTGGAAATACTGATTTTTATTTTGATGCTGTAAGAGTGTACAATCCGTTAGGATTATCGGTTACAGATAATGGTGATTTTGAAGAAGCGTATAGACAGTATTTAGCAGATGGAGAAGCTAATGCTCAAATTCAAGAAATTAGAAATATATTATTAGATTCTGGTGACTTTAGTGCTGGAAAACAAGTTACAGGAGCTGTTTTTGTAGATATAGATAAAAACGTAACTGATATCGGAATATATGATAATAAAGGACCTAATAATGAAGTTTATTTAGATAAAGGTCAATCTATTGCATTTAAGGTAATAACAACTGGTGATCCAAGAACAATACAACTTGGAATTAAATCTCCAAATGGTACAAATTCAAAGGTTGTTATAGATGGTAAGAGTGAAAATTTAAATATAAATACTGCTACAGATATGTATTATGATATAACTGATGCCATTCAATTCACTGTTAATAATGATGGATCAAAGGAAGGTATAGTTGTAATTACTAACGATGGAAGTAGTGGGTCTATAATATCAATTACTAATTTAAAGATAACTTATGGTAGTGCTGGGCAAACATCTTCAATAGTATCTGATTTAGAAACTGTAAGATATGCCAATATGGTAAATTACATTAGAAGTACTGTTAAGTCAGATGATGTAAATAATGATGGAGTAGTAGATATACTTGATTTAGCTAATGTAGGAATAAATAATAATGAAGAAGTTAAATTAGGTGTAAGCTACGATATTTATAAATTTGATGTAAATGGCGATGGTGTAATAGATATGAGCGACTTAGAGTTTTATAAAGGAACATTAGATAGGTATTAAGATACTATTTCTAGGAGGTGCGAAATGAAGAAAAGGTATAAAAAGCCACAAATATTTATGGAAAGCTTTCAGGTTTCAGAGTTTATAGCTGCAAATTGTGCTACTAATCAAAATGCATTACCATTAGAAGAATTAGATCCATCTAAACCAACTGAGTTTGGAGGAGTTACTTTGTTTAATGTAGATGGTTGTGAATATGGGCAAAGTGATTTTACTTTTGCTGATAATGATAAACCTTGTTATGATATTCCGGTAAGATCATTAAGTACACATTCTTAATAAAAGAGGGTGGCTATATTATATAGATATGGCCACCTACAATATTATTATTTAAATGTACATTAGCAAAGGGCAAAATAAAGTGAAAGGAAATATAATGGAGAGAGTTTATAAGATAGCCGATAAGAAGATCAGATTACATATACCTTATAATAATTATGAGGATAAACATATAGAATTATTTAGACATAATTTAAGTGGAAATGAAAATGTCGATATAAATTATAAAACAATATATAAGAGTGAAGTATTTACTTCGGATAAAGAAAAAATATGTGAATTTAAGGATTTGAAGGTTTATAGAAATGATGATAGAAGTCTTACATGGAGATTTATAGATGTTAATAATGATGAGACGTATTCGTATTTATTAGATAAGGATGATAGTAGTAAGGAAATATATATACCAGAAAATAAAGATAGAAAACTATATGATGCTGGAGAAATATTTAGAAGAATAAATATTCAAGGATCATTACTAAGGAAGGGTGTTATTATACTTCACTCAAATTTCATTATACATGATAATGAAGCAATTTTATTTACAGCACCATCAGGAACTGGAAAATCAACCCAAGGTTCTCTTTGGGAAAGGTATAAAGATGCTGAGGTTATAAATGGAGATAGGTCTACAATTGCATTAAAAAATAATGAATATTATGCATATGGATTCCCTTTCAGTGGATCATCTAATATATGTAAAAATAAAGAAGCGAAGCTAAAGGCTATAGTTGCTATTGAACAAGCTAAAGAGAATTCAGTTAGGAAGTTATCTGATATAGAAGCTTTTAAATTTTTATTTAAAGAGATAGCTATTAATAGGTGGAATAAGGAAGAGGTTAAGATTGCAATGACATTGATAGAAGAATTAATAAGTAAAGTGCCAGTTTTATTTCTTTCATGTAGACCAGATGAAGAAGCAACAGATGTACTATATGAAGAATTATTGAGATTATAAAAATATATAGGGTATAAATAAATTAGATTATTATGATAACTAATGGAGTTTTAGTTATAGTTTATATATATTTGGATAAATACAAGGAGGAGAAGGGGATGGCAGAACCATTAACATTAAGATACTTATCAGCTAAGGCTGCAAAAAATAGAATTCCGCTAAGTGGCACTTTTGAATTATCACCATGTTGTAATTTGGATTGTAGAATGTGCTATGTCAGAAAATCATATAAAGAAGTAATGGATTTTGGTGGGGAGAAAACAGTTGAGCAATGGCTAAAACTTGCAAGAGAGTGTAAAGAAGCCGGAATGTTATTTTTACTTTTAACAGGAGGAGAACCTTTCTTATATAAAGGCTTCAGAAGATTATATACAGAGCTTAAAAAGATGGGTTTTATGATTACAATAAATACCAATGGAACTTTAATAAATGAAGAGGTTGTACAGTGGCTTAAAAATGATCCACCAAGCAGGCTTCAGATAACATTATATGGTGGATCAAATGAGACATATGAAAGATTGTGCAGAGATAAGAATGGATTTGACAAGACCACGAAAGCAATAAGATTATTAACAGAAGCTGGCATATCAGTAAAAATAAATGCAAGTATGACTCAGTATAATATTGATGATATACAGAAGATATATGAATTTGCAGAAGAAGTTAATGTGTATGTACAAGCATCTACATATATGTTTCCACCAATTAGGAAAAATAAGGATGCTATAGGAATAGGGGATAGATTTACTCCAAAAGAAGCGGCATCTAATTTGATTAAGATTGAAAAACTTAGATTATCTAAAAAAGAGTTTGAAGATAAGTTAGTTGCAATGAATAAAGGAATAAAAAAAATAAATACTGAATTTGAAGAATGCGATGATGTTTTTGATAATGTATCATCAGAATCTTCTAGTGAACGGGATAAGATGAAATGTAGAGCTGGAAGGTCAAGCTTCTGGATAAATTGGAAAGGTGAAATGACTCCATGCGGAATAATGAATTGGCCAGTAGCTTATCCTTTTAAAGATGGATTGATTAAAGCTTGGAATGATATTATAGATGAAACAGAGAAGATTAGGATGCCAAAGAAATGTACAAGTTGTAAAAATAAAAATGTGTGCTCAGTATGTGCTGCATCAGTAATTACTGAAACTGGCGATTTTAACGTAGCACCTAAGTATATATGTACTATGACTGAGAATATCATTAGGGAAACTGAAAAGGAATATGAGCTTATGTTAGTAAAGTAATAATGAATTGTGAGCAATAATTTTATATAACAAATAGCAAAATAAAGCTAATAATAATTATATATAACAGGCTTATATAGTATTTGGATAACTATATAATGCATGATACAGTGTAATACAATATATAAGGTAATATTGAAAATTTATGAGAGATTATAGAGAACTATCCATAAGGTTTAGAAAGTAGAATTTTAATTTCCAATTTTCTGGACCTCGGAGGTACAAAATAAAGGGAGAGATAATTTATGAAGCTTAATAAGGATTTTATTTTAAGAGAGATAGCAGGTGAGTATATTTTAGTACCAATAGGGGATACACCTTTGAGTTTTAATGGACTTATTACTGTGAATGATGTTGGGGCTTTTATATGGAATAATATTGAAAAAACATCATCAGAAGAGGAGCTACTTAAGTTAATATTAGATGAGTATGATGTTGATAAAGATTCTGCAAAGGAAGATTTAGCTGAGTTTTTAGGTAAGTTAAGAGAAGCAGAAATAATATAGGGTATTTAATTTAAGTTATGGTTTAGATATAGGATGAAAGTTAGTATTTATGAGGAGGGATTGGGAATGAAAAAGGTGATGACCTTTCTAGTGGCATTTTTTCTTTTTACTGTACCAATAAATGCATATGCAGCTGATACTACGGTAGAGGTTAAGGTTGAAGGTGAAGTAAAGAAGGGGAATAATATTAATATTATACTTAATGTTAATGATGTGGAAAATTTTTATGCTGGATCTGTGGATTTTATTTATAATACTGATCAGCTTAAGGTGAATAGTATAAATTCTTCAGAGTTTATTACAGGCACTGATGAAGAGATTATGGAGATTGGTGGAGAAACTGCAAAGAACGGAAATACTGCAAATTATGGTTTTACATTTATAGGTGATAAACCTGGAATAAGTGGAAGTGGAACTTTTGTAACTATTAGTGCTACTGTATTATCTGATGATGAATTTTCAATAAATAAGGGTAATATGCAAGTTAAATTAGTTAAAAAGACAGATGGAACAGTAACTAATTATGGCTATAAGTTTATTGGTATTGGTAATCAAGATACAGATAATGTGGATGAAAATAATAATTCAAATAATAATACTAGCAACAACAATAGTCAAAATAATGATTCACAAACAAATGCAGATATAGTAGCTGATACAGATGAGGATATTGAAGAAACAACAGCTGAAGTTGAGGAAGAGAGCAATAAAAAGTCGTTATCTGATATGATAGCAAATGCATTCAAGGATTTTAATCCATTTAGTAGTGAGACAACTATGCCTAAAAGAGTTATTGAATATTTAGTTATTATTTGTGCAGCTGTTGGGTTAGTGTTTTTGGGTAATTTTGTATATAAAAAGATAGAAGAGAATAGGTAATAAATATAATCTAGTATAAATAAGCCAGCAGAATGAATTTCATCTTTGCCTACCATATAGGTGATGATTCAGAAAGCTGGCTTAAAAAATTTTAATTATTTTAGATTAGTTCACTTGCAATTTCTAGAACTTCATATTTATCTATTTCAGTTAATGATTTATTGTTTAGTTTTAAAATCCTATCACATATATTAAGTGCTGACGGTCTATGTGTTATTATTATGCAGGTTGCTCTATTTGGTAAAGAACTTATTGATCTTAGAACTTTAATTTCTGTCTCAGGATCTAATGATGAAGTTGCTTCATCTAATATTAATATAGGTCTTTGTCTTAAAAAAGCTCTTGCTATAGAAAGTCTCTGAGATTGTCCTTCAGAGATTCCAACACCTTTTTCTCCTATAACAGATTTGATACCATTATCTAACTTTTCGACAAAATCTAAAGCACATGCATTTTTCAATGCTTCTCTTATATCTTCTTCTGTAGCATTAGGGTTACCATATCTTAAATTATCTTCAATAGTACCTGAAAACAATGTATTTCCTTGTGGTACGTATGAAATTAAATTACGGTGAATAGGATGAAGCTTTTTATTTATATCATTTTCTCTTAAGTAAATATTACCACTTGATGGAGTTATAAGCGAAAGGATAAGTCTTATAAGTGTCGTTTTACCTTCACCAGATGGACCAATGAATCCAATAGTTTCTCCATGGACCATTTTAAGATTTATATTATTTAATATTTTAGTGTTGCTATTATAGCTAAAGGATACGTTATTAAACTCAATAGTAGGTTTATTAAAATCATTAGAAATATTTATTGAAGATTTGCTTTCTAATGAAATATTTTCTATTTCTATAAGTCTTTCTGCAGCAGCGATAGTTGATATAAGCCCAGGAATCATACTTGCTAGTGATGAAAATGGACTTTGAACCTTATTATATAGCTGAAGCATTCCAGTAAATGTACCATAAGTTGTTACCCCTTTAGAAATATTTAAAACTCCCCATGTAAATATAGAGAAATACGCTAAGCTTGAACAAAAGCTCATTGATAGAGATGTTAAGGAAGAATACTTAGTATTTCTCATGGCTATTCTATATTTGTTATCTTGAATATCATTAAGTTTTTTCATATTTATATTTTCCATACAAAATGTTTTAATTATCATAATATTTTGTATGGATTCTTGCATAAATGCTTTATATTTCACATCTTCCTCTTGAGCTTCCTTATATAAAATCATAAGCTTACGACTAAAAAGTTTACCGATAATAACTAAGAATGGTCCTATAAAAAGAGCTACTATAGCTATTGATGGAGCCCAATTTATAAGGGTATAAACAGAACCAATAAGGGTGACTGCTAGTGATACAATGCTTGGAATAGTTGTAATTAGTGTAGAACTTATATTTGATACATCAGATGTTATTCTAGTAAGTAAACTAACAGAGTGAATCTTACTTATTTCAAGCCAATTGCTATATTCAATATGTTCATATATTTGTTTTTGAATAGAGTGATTTAGTTTTGTTGATGAATGAGTACTCATAAATGAACGTATTGGGGCTGAAAGTATAGAAATTATAGTAAGAGTGCACATAATAATAAGCCACTTGATTACTTCTTGACTATTATGACTAATAGCAGCATCTATAAGTGACTTAGAAACTATTACATTATATATACCTATCAATGCAAAAATTATATTAAAAATTATATTAAAAATTAAAAAAGGTATTACGGGATTTGAATATGATAATATCCATTTTATTTTTACCCATAATTCTTTTGTTGGTTCAAGTTTCTTTAAATTTTCCATCGGTAAGCCTCCAGATATTATGTAAATTATCTATAGTTAATCAGAATTAATAAAATACAGGAGAGATTTAAGTAAAAATACAAAAATGTAATATTATGGTAACATAAAAAGGGGAGTGATTCAAGTATAATAAGAAGTCTCTATGTTTTATAGAGAGCTCCTTTTTTATAGTTTTCTATATTTAAAATAAACAAAACTAATGTCTATACTTATAGCATATATTTTATCTACTTTATTTAGAATGCCTGGAGTCTTAGAAGGAGTAGGAGCATGGTTCATAACAGTAGCAAGTGAACTATTGAGTGTATAAATAATCATATATGATTGTCTTATATGTTTTTATGATAATAATAAGATATAAAAGAATCGTTAATGTAACTGTTTGATGATATTTATGATAATGAAAGAGATAACTAAAATAATGAATTATGATTAGATATTAGATATGTCTATAAAATTATAGAAGTGATATGTAATAAGAGTATAATAAAAGACAAGGTACAGATAAATGTAACTTGTCTTTTAAAATTATATATTAAACAAGAGAAGAGGAAATTTCATCTTGTTAAAGATGACTAAAATCTTTTATTTTGCTTAGCATGCTCTTCTATTTTCTTTTCATCAGTATAACTATAAGCAGATGTTGGATTATTTACATTGCTCATAGAAGTAGGAAATTTAATTCCAGCAGATGTTATAGTTCCATCAGTTCTATTTTGTTTATTATTTGATTTTGCCAATAGAGACACCTCCATATTTTTAATTTGACGATTACCAATTATAGTTTGTAATCTGTCATCTGTTATTCTTAGCGTATCATTTGAAACTTGTAACTGGTAGATTGTCATTTTTAATTTGTTACTTAGCATTTAATATGTTTTATTATAAATTTGTCATTTGCCATTAGGCATCTGAAGTTTGCAATCTGTCACTTATCATCTATAACATATTGTTCTGGAAAATTATTGTCTTGGATTTAAATCTAATTCATCATCTAAATAAGGTCCTTCTGTATAGTCGAATTCTGGACAAGCTATGTTGTTACATACTATTGGATCTTTTAATGGATTAGGTAGTTTTGTTTCACTTCCATCAGGAGCTTTACTAACTAATTCATGTTCTTCAGGTTTGTACCAAGTTCTTGCTCTTGGAAGATAGTCTCGGTTTTTATCATAAGATTTTTCAATTTCAGCATTTTCTTTTGTTATCTTAGAACTCATAAAAATTCCTCCTAACTGAATTTTTTAAGTTGAATTTATATAAGATTCACTAATATTAATTAACTTAATATTAAGTATCCTATAAACTTAGTATTGCTAAGTGATAAGATTTAATTCATGGCAATTGGAGAAAATAAATATGGTATAATGTTAAGCGAGGTGATTTTATGAGAATATTATTAGCTAGTGACCTTGATAAAACTTTGATATTTGATAATAAGATTTCAGAAGAGAATAAGGATGCTATTAGAAGATTTAAAGAAGCAGGAGGAGTTTTTGCTATCTCAACTGGAAGACCTTACAATGGCGTTGAAAAGGTTATAGAAGAATTAAGAGTTGAGCCGGATTATTTAATTTTAAATAATGGAGCATTAATTATTACAGGTGGTGAGGAAATAGTTCATAGAGAATTTATTCCTTTTAATGTAGTAAAAAATATATTTAATGATATGGACAATGATGAAGTTGTAATTTCTGTAGAGACTGGCTTTAGAACTTATCCAATAGATTTAAGGAGCAAAGGTGCTGAGGCAGCTTTTATATCTGATATAGATTCTACTTTTAAAAATTTAGAGTTAATTGATAAATTAGATGAAGTTTCTGAAGAAGATAAAGAAAAGATTGCTGCAATATCATTATTTTTACCAAGAGTAGATATTAATGAAGTTCAAGCTGCTTGTGATTATGTAAATGATAACTATGGAAATTATGTTATTGCATATAGAAATACAAGATTTATTGATATTGTACCTGCAGGATGTTCAAAAGGTTCTGGAGTTAAATGGGTAAGCGATGAAGAAAATATTGATATTAAGGATGTTTACGTTATAGGTGATTCATGGAATGATGATTCTATGTTTGAAATAACAGATAAATCTTTTACATTTACTTATGCAGAAGAAGAATTGAAAGAAAAGACAAATTACATAGTTGAAACAGTAGCAGAGTGCATTGATAAATATATTTTAAAATAAATTATAAACATATTTAAGATAATAAATTATACTAAATTAGGATAATATTAAAATAATATATAAAAATTATTAATACTAATGTTTAAATTAAAAAATGCAAGGGATGAGGATTAAATTTATGAGAAAAATGTTGGCAAGTGACCTTGATGGTACGCTTTTATTTAAAGGAAAGGTATCTGATGAAAATAAAGAAGCTTTAAAAAAGTTTAAAACACATGGGGGGATTTTTTCTCTTTCAACAGGAAGAGCTTATAATGAAATAGAATCAGTAATTAAGGATATGGATATAAAACCAGATTATTTCATATTAAATAATGGAGCGTTAATTCTTGATGGTAATGCTGATATAATTCATATAAGCAACTTAGATTATAAAGCGATTAAAGAGATAATATCTTATTTGAAGAAATATACTGATATGGTGTCTATTCAAACAGGATTTAAGTCTTATTTTATAGTTTCAAAATTAACAAAATTAAAAATCAAAATTAGAATGATAATTAAAAATTTAGTTTATGGATTAAATTACAAGGATGAAAGGGTCTATGTAAAAAATCTTGATGAAATAGAAAATGTTAAAAATGAAACTTTTACTTTAATGGCTGCTAATTTTAATAAGTATCCAGTAGAAGAAATTCAAAAGGTTGCTGATTACATAAATAATAATTATGGTGACTATGTGGAGTGTTATAGAAATACAATATTTTTAGATATAGTTCCAAAGGGATGTTCTAAAGGTCATGGGGTTAAGTGTGTAAGTGAAATTGTAGATTTACATATGGATAATGTTTATACAATAGGTGATTCGTGGAATGATGATTCTATGTTCCAAGTTACTAAAAATTCATTTACATTTACTTATGCAGAAGAAGGTTTACAGAAAAAAACTACTCATGTAGTTGAAACTGTAGCTCAGTGTATAGACAAATATATATTGATATAATACCCCTTTAAATAGTATTATGTATGTGGGTGAATTATTATAAGGGGATGGACAAATGAAAAAAATAAAAAGATACGCAACATTTTTACTAGGCATAATTATTTTAACGTTAGGCGTAGCGTTAATTGCAAAGGCTGATATCGGAAATGGGTCATTTGACTCAATAAATTTTGGTTTACAGTCAAAGTTTGGAGGGAACCTAAGCTTTTGGGTTGCAGTGAGCTCTTTAATAGCGCTTATAATTGCATCTATAGTAAATAAAAAGATTCCTAATATATTTAGTTTTATAACTGCATATATAGTTGGAGTATTTATTGAAATATGGATTAAGATAACAGAACCAATAGTTATCAATAGTTTAGTTTCTAAGTATTTAGTATTTTTATTAGCAATTGTAATTCTTGCAATTGGAATATCAATATATTTACTAGCTAAATTGCCACCAAATGCAATAGATTATCTAGTACTTACACTTTCTGAAACATATAAGATAAAGCTAGGAACTATAAAGTTAATAGTAGATTTTATATGTATAGTCCTTGCATTAATTGTAAAAGGACCAATAGGAATAGGAACTATATTAGCAACTGTATTGCTAGGACCTATGATAAATATAGTTCAAAAGCCTATAGAAAATATTTTTGTAGGTAAAGAAGAAATTGTAATAAATGAAGAAAAGCTTGCGAGCTAATTTGTAAAGAAAACTTTAAATTACTATAGTAAAAGGGGTGTTTATATATGTATCCAATTAGATTTGAAAACATATATTTTGAAAAGATTTGGGGTGGAAGAGACTTTGAAAATTTTAGAGATAACTTACCAGATGGAGAAATAGGGGAAACATGGGATGTAAGTTGTCATGAAAATGGAACTGGAGTAGTAGCTAATGGAGAGTTAAAAGGGAAGACTTTCTTAGAAATAATAGAAGAGTTTGGACATGATTTAGTAGGAACAAAGGTAAGTACAGAAAAGTTCCCACTATTAGTTAAGTTAATAAACTCAAAAGAAAAGCTATCAGTTCAAGTTCATCCAGGAGATGAGTATGCAAAAACTCATGAAAATTCTTTAGGAAAAACTGAAAGCTGGTATGTTGTTGATGCAAAACCAGGTGCAAAGTTAATAGTAGGAACAAAGAATTGTGATAAAGCAACTTTTGCTAAAGCAATTGAAGAAGGTAGAAGCGAAGATTACCTTAACATAATTGAAGTTAAAAAAGGAGATTTCTTCTTAATAAATAGTGGACTTGTGCATGCTATCTGTGAGGGATTAGTAATTGCAGAAATCCAACAAAACTCAGATATTACTTATAGAGTTTACGACTATGGAAGACCAAGAGAAATTCACGTTGAAAAATCATTAGATGTAATAGACTTTGATTTAGAAGCAATAAACCTTTCAAATAATGAAGTACAAGAATTTGATGGATTCAAGAAGGTTGAATTCTGTGATAGCGAGTACTTTGGAGTTGAAAAGTTTGATATATCTACTGAGTGGTTTGATGAGAGCAATAAAGAGAAATTCTTTATTTTAACTTGTGTTGAAGGTTCAGGAGTAATTGAAGGTGAAAACTTCTCTGAAAAGATTAAAAAAGGAGATAGCTTCTTAATTCCAGCTGCTTTAGGAAAATACACTGTAAAAGGTAAAGTTGAAGTATTAAAGAGCTATCCAAATTAATTATAATTACCATATAAAAAATGGAATTCGTATTTGAATTCCATTTTTTTGTTATTAATACTACAGAACATCTGAATTATGAGTAGATTATGTATCTGAATTAGAATTTAGTTCAGAATCAGAAAAATCCTCTGGATTTGGTACAGATTCAGAATCATCAGCTGGTACGTCTTCTGGTGTAGTTTCAGGAATCTCTGGAACCTCTGGAATAACTGGTTCTTCTGGTTTAGGAGCTTCAGGCTCTTGAGGTTTTTCTGTAGGGATGTCTACAGGTTCATCAGGAGTTGGCTCAGTTGGTGGAGTTACAATCGGTGGAGCAGGTGTTTCAGAACCCTGATTACCATTTCCAGTATTTCCATTGCCAGAACTATTATTTATGTTGCCGTTATAACCTTCTTCATAAGTATTATCGTAATCATCTTCGTAATTATCATTATAACCTTCATCTGGTGTTACATAGTCCTCAGAAGTATCTATAATTTCATCATTAACTTCTTCTTCTGATTCAATTTCCGTATCTATTTCGATTTCATAAAGTGGGTCTTCTTCTTTCTCTATAACATAATCTTTAAGAGTATTCTTGATAGGAGGTCGTTCTTTAATTGATGCTGATTCATTTCTATCAATACTAGCTTGAATGGCATCTATAGAAAAAGTTAAGATTAATGCCAATATTAAGACTACTATTATTATATTTTGTGTTTTTTTTGAATTTAAGTTCATTATCTATGCCTTCCTTTATTATATTTATGCAAATATACAATTCTACATAAATATGGTGAAATCCTCTTTATATTTTAAAGAATAAGAGAATTATGTAAGATATTGTTCTAAGAAATAAGCTACTCCATCTTCATCGTTATTTTTAGTAATGAAATTAGCAATTTCTTTTATTTCATCATAAGCATTACCCATGGCTACTCCTGTACCGCACATTTTTATCATATCTACGTCATTAGGGGCATCGCCAAATGAAACTACATCATTTATATTTATATTAAGTATTTTGCAAAGATTAGATATTGCAAATCCTTTTCCACAGTCCTTATTTAAGAACTCAAATATTTTAGGTAGTGAGTGAATTGCATTATAATTTTCTAAATACTGTGAAGGAATAAGAGGAATAATTTCATCAATCTTATCTTCATCAGCTACAAACATTATTTTAAATAAATTATCAAAACTATCTAAATCATTAGAAGTATCTACATAGTGGACTTTTAAAGGTAAATCGTTATTATCACCATTATCAAAATGATTATGCTTTTCAGAGGCAATAGAAAAATCATGACTAAATGCTTCTATAGCAACATTAAATGATTTGCCTAAATCAAATATTTCTTTACATATATTTGTATCCATATAGTTTGAATAAATAGGTGAGAAGTCTTTTATAGAATATATAGAAGCACCGTTGTTGCAAATTACAAAATCATCATCTGAAAAAATACCTATATCATTTATATAGTGAATTACTGCATTTAAAGGACGACCAGTTGAAATTACAATTCTAGTACCATTATCAGAGAATTTTTTTAAGATATCCTTTGTATATTGAGATACTGTATGATCACTTCTAAGTAAAGTACCATCCATATCTATAGCTATTAGTTTAAACATCATATACCCCCATAAATTTAATAATACTTTTATTCTACAATATAATAGTTTTAATGATTATCAGTTTATGAAAAAGTGATATTAATAGATGAAATTATTTTATATGAAGAAAACTAATCATTAACATATGTTAATAAAGGTAAGTTAAAATTTAATTAAAAATATAATTATTTAAAGTAATATTATTATGATAAATGTAAAATTCTTTAGGTTTGTAATATTAATAAAAACAGTATATAATGATTAAGTTATAATAAAAAATATAATAATTAAAATAGTAATATTTGATTATTTAATATGAAATATCTTCTGTATTATAGTGGAAGATGTAACTTTCAATTACAAAATATAAAATTTTGATTATTAGTTATGAAACATAATATTTAATTAGGAAACACACTACTCATATAAATTTGTAGGTGTAAGTTCGATTGACTAAATTAAAATTTAGAATCTCATTTAAGAAATTTTTATAAGAAATTTACATATATTTTTAGGAGGATAAAACTTTGGCTGATTTAATTAATGAGATAAAAAAGAGAAGAACCTTTGCGATAATCTCTCACCCTGATGCTGGTAAAACTACATTAACTGAAAAGTTTCTATTATACGGAGGAGCAATAAGACTTGCTGGATCTGTTAAGGCTAGAAAAGCTGCAAGTCATGCTGTTTCTGACTGGATGGAAATAGAAAAGCAAAGAGGTATCTCTGTTACTTCTTCTGTTATGCAATTTAATTATTCTGGACATTGTATAAATATACTTGATACTCCAGGACACCAAGACTTCTCAGAGGATACATATAGAACACTTATGGCTGCTGACTCTGCAGTAATGGTTGTTGACGCTGCTAAAGGGGTTGAAGATCAAACTAGAAAGTTATTCCACGTTTGTTCTTTAAGAGAAATGCCAATATTCACTTTCATCAATAAGATGGATAGAGAAGCTCAAGATCCATTCCAATTATTAGAGGATATTGAATCAGAACTTGGAATTAAGACATATCCAATGAACTGGCCAATAGGCTCAGGTAAAGAGTTCAAAGGTGTTTATGATAGACAAAACCAAAGAATCATAGCATTCAATGGTGGAAATCATGGTTCTACAGAAGTTGAAGCTATTGAAGGTTCTGTAGATGATGAAAAATTCAGAGAAATATTAGGATCAGCTCTTCACGATAAGCTAATGGAAGATATAGAACTTCTTGATATAGCTGGAGACGAGCTAGATATGGATAAGGTTAGAGAAGGTGGATTAACTCCTGTATTCTTTGGATCAGCTTTAACTAACTTTGGTGTTGAGCCATTCCTAGAGCACTTCTTAGAAATGACTACATCACCACTTGCTAGAAACTCAAATATTGGAGAAATTGACCCATTTGATGATAAGTTCTCTGCTTTCGTATTTAAGATTCAAGCAAACATGAACAAGGCTCATAGAGATAGAATTGCTTTCATGAGAATATGTTCAGGTAAGTTTACAAAAGGTGAAGATGTATTCCATATGCAAGGTGGTAAGAAATTAAAGCTTGCTCAACCACAACAATTCATGGCTGAAAACAGAGAAATTGTTGAAGAAGCATATGCTGGAGATATTATCGGGGTATTTGATCCAGGTATATTCTCAATAGGAGATACTTTATGTTCACCATCAAAGAAGTTCAAGTTTGAAGGAATTCCAACTTTCGCTCCTGAACACTTTGCAAGAGTTAGACCAGTAGATACAATGAAGAGAAAACAATTCGTTAAAGGTGTTACTCAAATAGCTCAAGAAGGGGCTATCCAAGTATTCAGAGAAAACCACATCGGTATGGAAGAAATAATCGTTGGGGTTGTAGGGGTACTACAATTTGAAGTTCTTGAATACAGACTTAAGAGCGAATACAACGTTGATATTAAGATGGAAAGACTTCCATTCAGATATGTTAGATGGATTGAAAATGAAGATATTGATGTAGATAAATTAAACTTAACTTCTGATGCTAAGAGAGTTAAGGACTTTAAGGATAGAAACATCCTAATATTCCAAAATGACTGGGGGATTAACTGGGCTCTAGACCATAACAAAGGACTTGTGCTTTCTGGTGTAGGAAAGAGTGACGATTAGTCAGCTCATCTAAGGCGAATAGAGTTGCTTCGCAACTGTCCAATAGTGCCTACGGCAGAGCGATAGTCAGCTAGCGCTGAGGAGAAAAGTCACCTTCGGTGAGGAGAAAAGTGCCTTCGGCAAGTGAATGGTCACCTTTAGTGAGATGAAAAGATTGTCTAGCGACAATAGGGAAAGATCAGCTTTGCTGAGGGGAAATGTGCCTACGGCAAGTGAAAATTCACCTTCGGTGAAGGGGAAAGAGTGTCTTGAGACGATAGAGAAAAGTTTTCTTTACGAAAAAGGTGAAACTTACCTAATAAGGTTAAAATATTAATAAAAGTCACATGCGTGATTCTATATGGATCAGCATGTGACTTTTTTGAGTTATGTTTTAAATATTAAGCTTTATACTGTTTTAATTAGTAAAACACATGGTATTAAATAAGTGACCAAATGATGTTTTGGTTATAATTCATAGTAGGTTTTTAATTCAATTCATACTTAGTATGGCTTTCTCTTTTGCGTAGCAGACCCTTGTCAGTTGATGAAGTCAAGATTTTCACTTCTGCGCAGCAGAGCTTTTCCTTCGACGAAGTCGACTTTTCATTTTTGACAAAGTAAAACCTTTACCATCTGCGTTAGCAGGCCTTTCATTTTGCGCTTGCGCGACTAACATACTCCTTTTGTTAGTATAACGTTTGCATAAAGTGCCTTTTCTGATGTTGCTACTACAGCGTAAGCTTCTTTAGCTTTTTCGTAGAAATCAAATCTTGGTAGAAATCCAAATGAAGTAAATTTATCGAAGTTATTATTTATTATTGTTTCGTATGTATCCCAAATTGTTGGTACTACATCATCTCCAGGTACAACACTCATAAGTGATACTGGTTTTTCTGAATATGTGTCTAGTGGAAATAGTTTTAATATCGCTTCTAAAATTTCTGTAACATTATGTCCATCTAATCTAACGACTCTTTGTCCACAAGTGTTGGATGGGAAGTTTCCATCTGCAATAACTATAGTATCTCCATGTCCCATTTCCATTAATATTTTTAATAATTCTGGTGAAAGTATTGAAGGTATTCCTTTTAACATATAAATCTCTCCTTTATTCTGTTGGTATTTAAATATAATTTTACTAAATAATTATAAATTTTTCAATATTATGAAAAATTTATATTGTAAAATATGGTAAAGATAGGTATAATGAAATCGTAAACAATGAAAAACAAAAAAAAACAACAAGAACAAACAATAATAAGGGGGAGGAGTGATTAAATGAACAATGAAGTAGTATTAACAATGAAGAATATAGACAAGAAGTTTTTAGGTGTACATGCTTTAAAAAGTTGTTCATTAACTCTTAGAAAAGGAGAGGTTAATGCATTAGCCGGTGAGAATGGAGCAGGGAAGTCTACTTTGATGAAAATCCTTACTGGAATTTATCAAAGAGATGAAGGTGAAATCACTTATAATGGTAAAAAAATAGTTTTTAATAATCCAAGAGAAGCTCAAGAGGCTGGTATTGCAATTGTTCACCAAGAATTAAACTTAATGAACCATTTAACAGCAGCTCAAAATATTTTTATTGGAAGAGAATCAGAAGGTTTCTTTTTAAATGATGCACTTTTAAATAAGAAGACAGAGGAACTTTTTAAAGAGTTAAAGCTAAATATTAAACCTACAGAAATAGTTGGCAATCTTTCAGTTGGTAAACAACAAATGATTGAAATTGCAAAGGCTATTTCTTTTAAATCTAACATACTTATTTTGGATGAACCTACAGCTGCATTAACTGAAGCTGAAACTAAAGAGTTATTTAGAATAATGGAGGACTTAAAAAATAAGGGAGTTGCAATGGTTTACATATCTCATAGAATGGATGAGATATTCAAAATTACAGATAGAATTACTGTAATGAGGGATGGTGAATTCATAAAGGAACTAAAAACTAAAGAAACAGAAATGAGCGAAATAATCAAATTGATGGTAGGCCGTAATATTACTTCTAATAAAAAAGAAAAAAGTAATGTTAAAGATGGTGCTGAAGTAGTTTTAGAGGTTAATAACTTAAACTCAAAGGACGTTAAAGATGTTTCATTTAACTTAAAACGTGGTGAGATTTTAGGGTTTGCAGGATTAATGGGAGCAGGTAGAACTGAAACTGCTAGATTAATATTTGGTGCTGACCATAGAAAATCTGGAGTTATAAAGGTAAATGGAAAAGAAATTAATATAAAGGATACTTCGGATGCAGTAAATGCAGGTATAGGATATCTTTCAGAAGATAGAAAGAGATATGGATTAGCCTTAGGACTTTCAGTATCGGATAACTCAGTGTTAGCTAATCTTGAAAATTTTTCAAAAGGAATAATAGTTGATGATAAAAGGATTGAAGATATAAGTCAACAGTTTGTAGAAAAAATAAAAACTAAAACACCATCTGTTAAACAATTAGTAAAAAATTTATCAGGTGGGAACCAACAAAAAGTTGTAATTGCAAAGTGGTTAATTAAAGATGCAGATATATTAATATTTGATGAGCCTACACGTGGAATTGACGTAGGTGCAAAGAGTGAAATTTATAATTTAATGAATGAACTTGTTGAAGCAGGAAAATCAATAATAATGATTTCTTCAGAGCTTCCAGAAATATTACGTATGAGTGATAGAATAGCGGTTATGTGCGAAGGTAAGCTTACAAAGATACTTGATATCAAAGAGGCAAATCAAGAAGTTATTATGAAATATGCTACGCAAAGATAATGAGGGAGGATAAAAAATGGATAATAAAAATGGTTTAATTGAAAAAATAAAAGGTCAAGGATTACAAAAATTATTTTCTTTAATAGCTTTAGTAGTGTTAATTCTTGTATTCTCATTATTAGGACAAAACTTCTTTAGTAAAGAAAGCTTTGTAAATATATTAGATTCATCATACTATATAGGATTTATGGCAATTGGTGTTACTTTTGTAATTATTACTGGGGGAATGGACCTTTCAATAGGAACAGTAATGATGTGTTCAGCGTTATTAGGTGGTGTTGCTTATAACGTATGGGGTTGGTCTATAGGAATGGCATTAGCTTTAATTGTAGTTGTAGCTACTCTTTTTGGATTAGTTAATGGAATACTTATTGCAAAATTAAAGTTACCTCCATTTATAGCAACAATGGGAACAATGTTAATATCTCAAGGTTTAGGGTCAATTATAGCTAAGGTTCAAACACAACGTTATCCTACAGCTTATGAAGAAGCAGGATGGTTTAAATCAGTATTCTTCAAAACTGAAGGTGGCTTCCCAATGGGAATTATATTCCTGGCGATATTCTTTATAGTGGCATTTATAATATTAAACAAAACTCGTATAGGAAGATATGCTTTTGCAATAGGTAGTAACGAAGAAGCAGTTAGACTTTCAGGGGTAAATGTAGATAAGTGGAAGATAATGGTTTATGTAATAAGTGGATTCTTCGCAGGACTTGGAGGAATAATGTATGCTGCAACATATACAACTATTATACCTGGTACAGGTAATGGTATAGAATTACAAGCAATTGCAGCGGTAGTTATTGGAGGAACATCACTAGCTGGTGGAATAGGATCAATAACTGGAACAATAATTGGTGTTTACGTAATGAGCGTTCTTAAAAATGGATTAATGTCTATGAATCTTCAAGGGCAATGGCAAGTATTCTTTACAGGTGTAGTTGTTATTTGTGCTGTATTAATAGATATATATAGAAACAAAAAGGCTAACGAAGTTAAGAAAGACAAAAAAGAAAGTAAAAAGGTTAGAGAAGTGAAATCAACTAGTGGTGCTTTGAAGCAGTAAAATGCTGAAAATATATTTATAAGGTAAAAATGGGAGGGTATATTTATGAGGAAAATCAAAAAAATTGTTAGCCTTGCAGTTACTATTGCATTAGTAGGAAGTTTAGCAGGGTGTGGATCATCAAACTCATCAGGATCATCAGGAACTTCTGAAGGAGGAGATACATCTACTTCAAGTGGAGACAAACCTTATGTAGCAGTAGTTTCTAAAGGATTCCAACATCAATTCTGGCAAGTAGTTAAAAAAGGTGCAGACCAAGCGGCTGCAGATTTAGGAGTTACTATTACTTTTGAAGGACCAGCTTCAGAAAGTGATATAAACGATCAAGTTAACATGATAAATTCAGCTTTATCTAAAAAACCAAGTGCATTAGCTTTAGCAGCACTTGATACACAAGCTGTATCATCACAATTAGCAGAGGCTCAAAAACAAGGAATTCCAGTAGTAGGATTTGACTCAGGTGTTCCAGGAGCTCCAGAAGGACAAGTTGCAGCAAATGCAGCAACAGACAACTATAATGCAGCTACAATACCAGCAGACAAATTATTAGAAGTTGAAACAATAGTAGAAAAGATTAAGGGAGCTACAGCAGCATCTCCAGTTGCTATAGGAGTAGTTTCTCAAGATGCTACAAGTGCTTCACTTATAGACAGAACTAAAGGATTTATAGACAGAGCATTTGAAAAATGCGAAGAATTAGTAGGAGCTGGAAATGTAGAAGTTGTAGGACATGATTCTTACAACAAAAAAGCTACAGGAGAAGCAATAGTTAAGATAGTTGTAAACGTTCCTCCAACAACTTCAGCTACAGACGTTCAAAACTCTGCACAAGCTGTATTAGCAACAGAAAACCTAATTGCTATATATGGATCTAACCAAGGTGGAGTAGATGGTATATTAGCAGCTTCTAACGACGGAAGCGACTTCAACAAAGAAAACGGTAAATATAAAGATATAGTTGCTGTTGGATTTGACTCAGGAAAAGGACAAAAAACTGCAGTTGAAAAAGGTTGGTTCTTAGGATCAGTTACTCAAGATCCATACCAAATCGGTTACCAAGCTGTTGCTTTAGCTGTTAAAGCTATGAACGGTGAAGAAGTATCAGATGTTGATACAGGTGCTAAATGGTACAATCAATCTAACTTCAATGATGAAGATATAAACCAATTATTATATGACTAGAATTTAATGAAATAAAGAAAGAATACTGTTTTTTATGGGCAGTATTCTTTTTTATTTTATGAGAGAGGGGGAGGTTTTGCTGGCGCAAAAGAGCAGTAGTCGCTAGCGCGAGGGCAATAGTTTTGATGACGCAAAAGTCCAGAAGTCGCTGAAGCGAGACCAATAGTTTTGCTGCGCAAAAGTCCAGGAGTCGCTGACGCGAGTGCAATAGTTTTGCTGACGCAAAAGTCCCATAGTCAGATATTGCTGAGAGCGTTGAGTGATTAGGCTAAAGAGGATAAGTCATTTTTGAGTAATAAAATTGGGTTTATGAAGCAATGAGAGGTTTTGCTGGCGCAAAAGAGCAGTAGTCGCTAGCGCAAGGGCAATAATTTTGCTGGCGCAAAAGTCCTATAGTCAGCTATCGCTGAGAGCGTTGAGTGATTGGGTTAAAGAGGATAAGTCATTTTTGAGTAATAAGATTGTATTTTGGCAAGATGGACAAGTTTGGGGAGTGCAAAAGAGCAAATATATGAGCAAATATTTTGCTGATACAAAAGTCCGAGATAAATAAACTCTATAATTGTGTTTATTACATTATTAATATGGAGAGAGTTATTTATAATAGGAGTATTTGTTTAGGATGTGGTTTTATGAATTCAGAGATTTTGGAGTTAAGTAGAAGTATTGCTACTGATTCTATCTATATTTGTAGAGAATTAATTAAATTGAGAGAATACTCAATTGCTGATCAATTAAAAAGGTCTTGTACTAGTGTAGGAGCTAATATAGGCGAAGCTATATATGCTGAAAGTAAGAGGGATTTTATACATAAGTTGAATATTTCAATTAAAGAATGTAGTGAAAGTATTTTTTGGATAAGAACTATTAAAGATAATAGCATAATTGAAGATGAGATCATAATTAAAAGATTATATAATAATTGTTTTAGCATTAAAAGGTTACTATGGGCTACTATAAAAACAACAAAGAAAACCCTCAGTAAATAATAAAACTGAGGGTTAAAAATATTAAGATAATTATTAGCAAATGTATTATTAATAGTTATAAATGAGCCAAAGCCACATTGAATATTTGCGATAGCGAATATTGCGCATTTGTGAAGCAAATCTCTTGGACTGCCGCAGGCACATTTGAACTCGACGAAGTCGACATCTTGGACATTTGCGATAGCAAATCTATTTTATTTATATAAAGGGCCAAAGTTTTGACAGAATCTAAAGTCTGCAGATTCTAAGTCTTTAGTTCCAAACATTCCAGCAGTACTTGGTCTGAAGATTTTTTCTTCTGGTACGTTGTGCATAGCAACTGGAATTCTTAACATTGAAGCCATAGTTATTAGGTCAGCTCCTATGTGTCCATATGATATAGCACCGTGGTTAGCTCCCCAGTTATTCATTACTGAGTAAACATCTTTGAATGCACCTTCTCCAGTTAGGTTTGGAGCAAACCAAGTTGTTGGCCATGATGAATCTGTTCTATTATCTATAGTTTGGTGAACTTCTGGATCTAATTCAACAGTATAACCTTCAGCTATTTGAAGAACAGGTCCTAATCCATCAACTAAGCATATTCTTGACATTGTCATTGGCATTCCAGCTTTTGATAAGAATTTAGAAGAATATCCGCCTCCTCTGAAGTATTCGTGAACTGCTGGCCACCATGTTGTAGCTTCTAAGCAATCATTAACTTCAGCTTCTGTGATTTCCCAGAATGGTTTTAATGCTGGATTTCCTTCTTTATCAGTTTGTCTTCCAGTAGCGTCTATAGTAGTAGCCCCTGAGTTTATTAAGTGGATAATACCGTTAGCAGCACGTCCAGTTAATTCTTTTCCTGTAACTCTCTTAACTGCATCTGGAGACCAGTAAGTTCTTACGTCTGAGAATAATTGAGCTGTATTTGTTAAAAGGTGACCAAATAACATTGCAACACCGTTTAATGAATCGTTTTCTGTAGCTAATACATAAGCTTCTCTTATACCATTCCAGTCAAATGAAGAGCAAAGTATAGCTTCCATAAAGTCACCATTTGGCATATGGTCTGTCCAGTGTCTTTGACCTTGGAATCCACCAGCTATAGCATTATGACCTTCTGATTCTTCAATAAATCCTAATTCAGCAAGTCTTGGGTTTCCAACCATTAAGTCTTTTGCAATAAGAGTCATCTTAACAACAGTTTCCCAAATTTTATCTTTTTCTTCTCTAGTTCTTTGATTTTCAGGAGCATTTTTATCTGTTCCTTCTTTGCAGTTTTCTTTAACCCATGCTAAAGCTTTTTCGTATTCAACTGGGTCATATATTCCTCTATCAAGTCTTCTGTTGATTTCACTCATATCAACATATTCATTTCTCATTCCAAGATATTTTTGGAAGAACTTTTGATCAACAATTGAACCTGCAATACCCATTGAAACAGATCCAATTGAAAGGTATGATCTTCCTTTCATTTGAGCAACAGCTAATCCAGCTTTTGCAAATCTTAATAATTTTTCTTTAACATCTTCAGGTATTTCTGTCATGTTAGCATCTTGAACATCTCTTCCATATATACCGAAAGCAGGTAATCCAAATTGGCTATGTCCAGAAAGAGCAGCAGCTAAGTAAACAGCACCAGGTCTTTCAGTACCATTGAATCCCCAGATAGCCTTTGGTCTATGTGGATCCATATCTATAGTTTCACTACCATAACACCAGCAAGGAGTTACAGTAAGAGTTAAGCCTACGCCTTCTTTTGCAAATTTATCTGCACATCTAGCTGCTTCAGCAACTCCACCTATTGTAGAGTCTGCAATAACACATTCTACAGCTTCACCGTTTGGATATCTTAATGTAGAAGAGTATAAATCAGCAACTTGCTTTGCCATATTCATAGTTTGTTCTTCTAATGATTCTCTAACACCTAATCTTCTACCATCAATAGTAGGTCTAATACCTATCTTTGGATATTTAGTATTTAATCCCATAATTCTAACCCTCCCATATTTAAAACATATACATTCTAAACGTATACATATTTTACAATAATTAGTTTACAACAAAAAAATGGACAAGTCAATCAAAACCAAAATAAACACAGAAAAAAACATGTAAAAAATATTGTTTATGTTGTTTTTATGTTGTATTATATAAATACACAGGTAAATATTTACATAAAGTTAAGCGGGGGTATATGAATTTATGAGCAATTTTTTAGCATTTGATTTTGGAGCATCTTCAGGAAGAGCTATTTTGGTTAAGATTGAAAAGGACTACATTGATATGAAGGAGATACATAGATTTCCTAATGAACCAGTTTTCTTAGGAGATAAATATGTTTGGGATTTTCCTAGATTATTAAATGAAACTAAGACAGCTCTTAAAAAAGTAGTAGCATCAGGAACAAAAATAACTTCTATTGGAATAGATACATGGGGAGTTGATTATGGCCTTTTAGATAAAGATAATAATTTAATTGGGATGCCTATGCATTATAGAGATGAAAGAAATTATGAAGGCGTAAAAGAGGTTGAAAAGAAAATTGATTTAGAAAGTCTTTATTTAAGAACTGGTATTTCGAATAATACTTTTAATACAGCATTCCAACTTGTTGGTGATAGATTAAAAAGAAATACGATTTTAGAGAATTCAGATTCTTTATTATTTATGCCAGACCTTTTTGCATATTATTTAACTAATGAAAAGAAAAATGAATTTACAATAGCATCAACTTCAGGACTTTTAGATATGAAAAATAGAACTTGGGATAAGGAACTAATAAATGCATTAGGAATTCCTGAAAATATCTTTAATGATATAATTGAGCCAGGAGAAACTTATGGGTATTTAACAGATGAAGTAATGGATGAAACAGGAATGGAGAGAGTTCCTGTAATAGCGATTGGTGGACATGATACTGCATCAGCTGTGGCAGGTACACCATTTAAAAATAAAGGTAATGCATTTTTAAGCTCTGGAACATGGTCACTTCTAGGGTTAGAGATAGATTCACCAATAATTAGTGAAGAAACATTTAAAGCATCATTAACTAATGAAGGTGGAGTAGGAAATAAGATAAGGTTATTAAAAAATATAAATGGTACATGGTTACTTCAACAATTAAGAAAGAACTGGTGTGAATTCCATGAGGAAATAGGATTCCCAGATATAATTAGAGAAGCTAAAAAGTATGAAGATTGTACATTTAAAGTTAATACAAATGACCCAAGACTTATGAATACAAAGAATATGATTAAATCAATTAAAGAATATTGTATGGAACATGGACAAGGCGAACCTACAGAGTTAGGGGAAATAGCTATGGCTATATATAATGGATTGACTAGTGAGTACAAAGCAACAATAGAAGAATTAGAAGAGATTTCAGGAAGAGAGATTCCAGGTATCAACGTTGTTGGTGGAGGAATCCAAGATAAATTTTTATGTGAGTTAACAATGAAGAGAACAGAAAAAACTTTAATAGCAGGACCTATTGAAGCTGCTGTATTAGGAAATGTTATGATACAAGCTATAGCAAATAATGAGATAGAATCTATTGAAGAAGGTAGAGAACTTATCTTTAATGCATTCAGCTGTGAAGTATATTCTCAAGAGGTTGTCTTAGAGTAAATTGTAATTATCATAACAGTTAAAAACAATAACAGTCTAACTAATACTATATCAAAAATTGAAAAATATACTTTAAATTTACAAAATTTCAGGTATAATTTAAAGATAGAATAAAGAAAAGGTTGTGAAGTTAGTGTTAGCAATAGTTAGAAGACAGAAGATTGTTGACATCATCCAGGATAAAAAGAAGGTTTTAGTGCAGGAATTGGCTGCTAATTTTTCTGTGACTGAAGAAACTATTCGTCGTGACTTAGAAAAGTTAGAAGAGCAAGGAATACTAAAAAGAACTTATGGTGGTGCGATAATTAATCAAGGCACTAATGTAGATATGCCAGTAGATATGAGGGAAATATCTAATAAAGAAGGTAAGATGAAGATTGCTGAACAAGTTTCCCAAAGCATACAAGAAGGTGATACATTAATGCTAGACTCATCTTCAACTGCTTTCTATGTTGCAAAATGTATAAAGAAAAGCAAGAAGAGAGTTACCATAATTACAAATTCATTAAAGGTATTAATTGAGTTACAGGATACTAAAGATGTAAATCTTATATTAGCAGGTGGAAGCTTTAGAGAAAGTGCTAAATCATTTGTTGGAAAGTGGTCTGAAAGTGTAATTCAAAATTATTATGTAAATAAAGCTATAATATGCTGTAAAGGTATGGATATAAATAGAGGAGTAATGGATTCTAACGAACAAGAAGCTGAAGTTAAGAAGCTTATGGCAGGATCTGCAGATAAGGTATTCTTAGTTGTGGATTCTATGAAGTTTGATAGAAGCTCCTTCGTAAATATAGTTGATTTTGATCAGATAGACTATTTATATACGGATGAACCATTATCAAAGAAATGGGAAAAAGTATTAAGAGAAAATGATGTTAAAGTAAATATTTGCAATGGGTAATTTGTGATTAGGGGAAAGGTTTTGCTGACGCAAAAGTCCAAAAGTCAGCTACGCTGAGAGCAAAAGATTTGCTAGCGCAAATGTCCCAAAGTTAGTTATACAGAGGTTAAGAGATTTGCTGGCGCAAATGTCCAAAAGTAGCCTACGTTGAGGGCAAAAGATTTGCTGGCGCAAATGTCCCAAAGTTAGTTATACAGAGGTTAAGAGATTTGCTGACGCAAATGTCCGAAAGTCAGCTACGTTGAGGTCAAAGGATTTGCTGGCGCAAATGTCCAAGGGAATTGGCTAATATCGAAAGTAAATGTGAAGTATTCACTTAGTTGTTAGTAAATATGCTTGTAGTATGAATAGATTAATTTATACTACAGGCATTTTTTTTGTTTAAAAAGGATTAACAATATGGTTATTAATCATATTAATTTGGATTTAGGTTGAATTTATAAAGTACAGATTTTGGGAATGCTTAAAGTTTTATGTTGAATTTGTATCAAAAACAACATATTAAACAAAAATTATCAATTTGCAACATAAAATGTGTTTTAAATGCCTTAAAAATAAGGAAAAGTCTACTTTTGAGAAGAGAAAAACTGTTCTTAAGTGTTTTGTATTTTAAAGAAAACTAAATTTTAACAATAATAAATAAAGAAAATATCTCACCTAATATTGACTATGAATACTTATATTGGTAAAATAAAGATAAACAAAGATAAAAACAAACATAAATACAGATAAACAGAAATAAAATCAAATAAAGGTTAATTGGGAGGGGAATTTATGTTTTCAGAATATGAAATCAAAAAACAAATTTGTGAAATAGGTAAGAGAATATACCAAAACGGCTTTGTAGCTGCTAATGATGGTAATATCTCAGTAAGAATTAATGATAAGGAAGTACTTTGTACACCAACAGGAGTTTCAAAAGGGTATATGACTCCAGATATGATTTGTAAGGTTGATATGAATGGTAATGTACTTCAAGCTAATGGAAAGTTTAAGCCATCTTCAGAAGTAAAGATGCATTTAAGAGTATATAAAGAAAGACCAGACGTAAAATCAGTAGTACACGCTCATCCACCTTATGGTACAAGCTATGCTATAGCAGGAATTCCACTAGATAAGCCAATAATGCCAGAAGCGGTTATAGCTTTAGGAGCAGTTCCAATAGCTGAATATGGTACTCCATCAACAGAAGAAATTCCAGATGCAGTAGCTAAGTATTTACAATGCTATGATGCAGTTCTTTTAGAAAACCATGGTGCATTAACTTACGGACCAGACTTAATGGCAGCATACTTCAAAATGGAATCTTTAGAATTCTATGCTAAGTTAATGTTTATCTCTAGCCAAATCGGACAACCTCAAGTATTAGACAACACTCAAGTTGATAAGTTAATAGATATAAGAAAAGCAATGAACTTAACAGGAAAACATCCAGCTTTATGCCAAAAAGGTGGAGCATGTACATGCAAAGCTAATAATGAAGAACCAGCAGTTGATGAAGATCTTATAGCTAAGATTGCTAAAGAAGTTACTTCTAAGATTTTAGGTAAATAGTGAAAAATGAGATCAAAGAGATTTGAAACTTTAGGAAAAAGACCTATAAATCAGGATGTTTTCATGGAAGAATGGCCTGAAAAAGGGTTTGTAGCGATGAGAAGTCCTTATGATCCAGAACCTTCGATAAAAATAGAAGGAAATGTGATAACTGAGCTTGATGGAAAGAAGAGAGAAGATTTTGACTTTCTTGATTATTTCATAGCTGATTATGCTATAGATAAGGAAATGGCAAAGGAAGCTATGGAGTTAGACTCATTATTATTTGCAAGACTTCTTGTTGATACAGTAACTCCAAGAGAGGCCATCATAAGGATAGTAAAAGGTTTTACACCGGCTAAGATATTAGAAATAGTTAATCATCTTAATGTTGTTGAAATGATGATGGCTATGCAAAAGGTTAGGGCTAGGAAAACTCCTGCTAACCAAGCACATATAACTAATTTAAAGGACAATCCTTTACTTATAGCAGCAGATGCAGCAGAAGGTGCATTAAGAGGATTTAGGGAAGAGGAAACAACAGTTGGGATAGTTAGATATGCACCTTTTAATGCAATAGCTTTATTCATAGGTTCTCAAATAGGTAAAAAGGGAGTTTTAACTCAATGCGCCGTTGAGGAAGCTACTGAATTAGAGCTTGGCATGAGAGGATTTACAACATATGCAGAGACAATGTCTGTATATGGTACAGAAAATGTATTTATAGATGGAGATGATACTCCATATTCAAAGGCATTTTTAAATGCAGCATATGCTTCAAGAGGATTAAAAACTAGGTTTACTTCAGGTACTGGTTCAGAAGTTTTAATGGGTGATGCAGATAAAAAATCAATGCTTTACCTAGAAACAAGATGTTTGATGGTTACTAAGGGAGCTGGGTCACAAGGAATACAAAATGGTTCAGTATCTACTATAGGGGTTACCTCATCGGTACCATCAGGTATAAGAGCAGTATTAGGTGAAAATCTTATAGCAGCAATGCTTGATTTGGAAGTGGCATCATCAAATGACCAAACATTTTCTCATAGTGATATAAGAAGAACAGCAAGGTTATTGATGCAATTCTTACCTGGAACAGACTTTATATTCTCAGGATATAGTGGAACACCTAACTATGACAATATGTTTGCAGGTTCAAACTTCGATGCTGAAGATTTTGATGATTACAACGTACTTCAAAGAGATTTAAGAGTTGATGGTGGATTAAGACCAGTTAAAGAAGAGGAAGTTATAAAGGTTAGACTAAAGGCAGCAAAGGTAATTCAAGATTTATTTAGAGAACTTGATTTAGCAGTTGTTAAAGATGAAGAAGTTATAGCTGCAGCTTATGCACATGGAAGCAATGATGTTCCAGATAGAGATGTTATAAAGGATTTTGAAGCTATCGAACAATTAATGAAAAAAGGTATTACAGGTATTGATATAGTAAGAGCTCTGATAAATGCAGGGCATAGAGATGTGGCAAGTGACATATTGGAAATGCTTAAGCAAAGGGTTTCAGGGGATTATCTCCAAACATCAGCAATACTTGATGAAGAATTCAATGTAATATCTGCAATTAATAATAAAAATGATTATCTTGGACCTGGCACTGGATATAGATTAGACGGTGAAGAATGGGAAAAGGTTAAAAAATTAAATAATATTATAGATAGAAACTCCTATTAGGGTTAGGAGGTATGAGATGGACCAAAGTGTATTAGTAGAGAGAATTACACAATTAGTAATAGAAGAATTAAAAAATAATAATAAGGTATCTTTAGATAATCTGTTCCAAAGGGCTATTGAAGAAAAGCAAGCAGAGATTGGTGAAGGTAAGGATGAGGTCGTAATAGGTATTAGTCCAACATTTAATCAAGAAGTAAAGCAAACTTTATCTGGAGCAAATCACAAAGATGTAATTAAAGAAATAGTTGCTGGAATTGAAGAAGAAGGCTTAAAAGCTAGAGTTATTAAAGTTTTTACAAGTGCAGATGTTGCTTTTATAGGAAAAGAAGCAGCTACACTTAGTGGCTCAGGTATAGGAATAGGTCTTCAAGCTAAAGGAACAGCAGTAATTCATCAAAAGGATTTATATCCATTAAGTAACTTAGAATTATTTCCACAAGCACCACTTATAGATTTAAAGACATATAGGAATATAGGCAAGAATGCAGCAAAGTATGCAAAGCTTGATAATCCAATACCTATAAGAGTAAAAAGTGATTGTATGAGCAGACCAAAATTTCAAGTAAAAGCAGCTCTTTTTCATATAAAAGATACTGAAAAGGTAGTAAGAGGAGCTAAATCAATAGAAATACCATTGGAGGAGCTTATATGAAATATCCATTAAGTAAAAGTGACATAGATATAAAGAGTAAAAGTGGAAAATCAATAGACCAAATAACTATTGATGAAGTTATTAATGGAAGAGTAACTGGTGAAGATATAAAGATATCTAAGGAAACATTAAGGCTTCAAGGTGAAATAGCAAGGCAAGAAGGTAGAACTCAATTAGGAGAAAATTTTGAGAGAGCTTCTGAACTTGTTGATATACCAGATGAAGAGTTACTAATTATCTATAACATGTTAAGGCCTAACAGAAGTACAAAGGAAGAGCTTCTTAATAAGGCAAAGGAAATAAGAGACAAGTATAATGCTATAGCTTGTAGTAATCTTATTATGGATGCTGTAAATGTATACAGTAAGAGAGGGATATTAAAATAGGAAAAATAATATGTGGTGTAGATATTGGTAATTCATCAACAGAAGTTACTATTTGTGAGATATATGAGAGTTTAAAAAATATAAAGTATATAAGTTCAAATCGGGTAAAAACAACAGGGGTAAAAGGAACTAGAGATAATGTAACAGGTGTTAGAGTTTGTATACAGGGAGCTTTAGATAAAGCAAACTTAAGAGTTAATGATATTGACCTTATAAAGATAAATGAAGCATCACCAGTTATAGGTGAAAGTGCCATGGAGACAATATCAGAAACGATAATAACAGATTCTGCAATGATTGGACATAATCCAGATACTCCAGGTGGTTTTGGGGTAGCTTTTGGAGAAACAATAAAATTAGAAACATTAAGTGGAAAATACTGTGGACAAAATCATATGAGCTTATGGAATAATGTGGATAAAAATAGCGATTTACCAAGTTATGGAGTTTATGAATTTGATAAAGTACAAGCTGATGATTCTAATAAGGAATATATCGTAGTTATTGATGAAAACTTTAATTATGATAATTCTTCAAAATTAATAAATAAATTAGTTGAAAATGGTGTGAATATAACAGGGGTTATATTAAAAGAAGATGAAGGTGTGCTTCTAAATAATAGGTTAGATAAAAAAATACCAGTTATAGATGAAGTGCAAAAGATAGAAAAAGTTCCCATAGGGAGAAAAGCTGCCATTGAAGTTGCAAAGTCAGGAAAAACTTTAAAGGTTTTATGTAATCCATATGGAATTGCAGGTATCTTTGGTTTAAACCCAGAGGAAACTAAGAAAATCACACCTATAGCTAAAGGGTTAATTGGACTTAGATCTGGTGTAGTTATTAGGACTCCATCAGGTGAAGTAAAAGAGCAGAAGGTTAAGGCTGGAAAGCTTAGGATAATAGGAAATAAGTCTATTGAAGAAATTGATATAAATTCTGGAGCTTACAATATCATGAGAAAATTATCACAGGTTGGTGAGATAAAGGATATTGAAGGTGAAAGAGCGACTAATATATCTTTTATGATTAAATCTATAAAAGATTCTATGGCTAAATTAACAGGCTTAGATATGGAAAAGGTTAAAATAAAAGATTTATTGGCAATAGATACAACAGTTCCGTTAGAAATTAAAGGTGGAATAGCAGGAGAAAGATATAGAGAAAAGGCTGTTGCAATAGCAGCTATGGTTAAAACTGAAAAACTACCACTTATGAAGATTAAAGAGGAGCTTGAAGATTACTTTAAAGTAAAGGTTGAAATAAATGGAGTTGAAGCTGTTATGGCATCAATTGGAGCATTGACTACAAGAGGTACAAAACTTCCTATAGCTATTGTAGATATGGGGGGAGGGTCCACTGATGTAGCACTGTTAGATGAAAAAGGTACAGTAAAAACTATACATCTAGCAGGAGCTGGAGAGTTAGTGACAATGATGATTAATCTAGAGCTTGGACTAAATGATAGGAACTTAGCTGAAGAGGTTAAGAAGCATATAGTTGGTAAGGTTGAATCACTTTATACTCTTAGGTTAGAAAATGGAGAGGTAAGATTTTACGATAAACCATTAAACTCAAAGCTTTATGGAAGAGTAGTTGTAGTAAAAGATGATGAATTGCTTCCTATATATAATGATGTAACTATAGAAAGAGTTATTAAGGTAAGACGAAGAGCTAAGGAAGAGATTTTTATTAAAAATATAATTAGAGGATTAAAGATAGTAAGTGATATGGGAAATCTTTATTCAATACCTAATGTAGTTTTAGTAGGAGGATCAGCCTTAGACTTTGAGGTACCAGATATGGTATCTTTGGAACTTTCAAATTACGGAATTATAGCAGGGTCAGGAAATATAAGAAATACAGAAGGACCAAGACATGCAGTGTCAACAGGATTGGTGTTGGATTGGTTGGCGTAAGAGGTCGACTGCGTCGAGGGGAAAGGTTTGCTTCGCCAAGGGGAAAAGATTTGCTGGCGCAAATGTCCCAATGTGCCTACGGCAGTCCAAAAGATTTGCTACACAAATGTCCAAAGGTTACTTTGCTAGGATGAGAAGATTTGCTGGAGTAAATGTCCTAATATGCCTACGGCAGAGCGATAGTCGCTAGCGTGAGGTGAAAGGTTTGATTTGCCAAGGTGAAGAGATTTGCTGGCGCAAATGTCCCAATGTGCCTACGGCAGTCCAAAAGATTTGCTACGCAAATGTCCAAAGGTTATTTTGCTAGGATGAGAAGATTTGCTGGAGCAAATGTCCCAATGTGCCTACGGTAGTCCATAAGTCAGCTTAGCTGAGACCAAGAGTTGATAAGGCAGAGCGATAATTTGCTTCGAAAAGGGGAAAGATTACCTTCGGTGAGGTGAAAGTTTTTCTTTGCGGAAAAGGTGAAAGGATTTTCTTTGAAAATAGGAGTTTACCTTAAAGAGGATGATGTGAGGACAAGCATTAGAATGGATAATAATTTTTTGAAGGTTTATTCAGATAAAAATAATGTGTATTTAGGTTTTGTGTTAGATGGTCTTGAGGAACAGAATATAAGATATGAAGTTTTGGCTCTGGAGCTGATTGGTGAATTAAACCTTGCAAAGGTTCCTTTTAACATGGCTATAGAGTTGAATCAGAATAATGTAGAACTTAAATCTAGTGATTTTAAGGGGGTAGTAAATTTTAAAGTCACTATTAGTAATAAAAAAATAGCTAAGGAATTTGGGCTTGATGTAGGAAGGTATATTAAGAAAATTCCACTAAAGGGTGATTGGTATGAGTAGTTTAAAATATCTTAATCTAGATATAGCAACGAAAGTTATGAAGGAAGTTGAGAATGCTGCAAAAGAGTTAGGAACACCTATTGTAATAGCTATAGCTAATGAATGGGGACTTCCAATAGCAGTTCATTTTATGGATGGAGCACTTCCTGCAAGTTATGATATAGCGGTTAATAAAGCTTACACAAGTGCAACTGTAAGATTATCCACAGAAGTGCTTAAGGAGTTATCAAGAGACGGTGGAGAACTTTTTGGAATTATGAACACTAACAATGGAAGAATAGTAACTTTCCCAGGAGGATTTCCTTTAGAGATTGGTGGAAAAGTTGTTGGAGCTGTTGGAGTAAGTGGAGGAACTGCTGACTACGATAATAAGTTAGCTTATATCGGAAAAGAAATATGGAGTGAGTTTGCTGCACAAAGAGGATAGGATTTGCTGGCGCAAATGTCCAGATGTGCCTACGGCAGTCTAAGAAGATTTGCTACGCAAATGTCCAAATGTGACTACTATAGTTCATAAGTCAGCTTCGCTGAGAGCAAGAGTTGATAAGGCAGAGCGATATGTGTTGACTTCGTCAAAGGGTGAAAAGTACCCTCAGTAAGTGAAAGGTTTGCTTATGCAAAGGGGAAAGGTCAGCTAGCGCTGAGGTGAAAAGTACCTTCGGTAGGGGAAAAGTTTGCTTATGCAAAGGGGAAAGGATTTGCTGTGCAAATGTCCAGATGTGCCTACGGCAGTCCAAGAAGATTTGCTACGCAAATGTCCAAAGGTGACTACTACAGTTTATAAGTCAGCTTCGCAAATGAGCAAGAGTTGATTTTGTTAAAAAGCAAAGTGTGATTTGGTGTAAGAGTTTGATTTAGTCAAAGAGAAATGAGATGGGAGGGAGTAGTATGGAGACTAGTACAGAATTAGTGCAAGAGATTGTGGCTAAGATAATGAAGGAAATGTCTAAGACTGAAGTTGTTGCAGATAAAAAATGTGGCTGTAATGGTGGATGTGGTGGCAAGGGTAGCTGTAAAGGTGATGGTAGCTGTAAGAGTCATGAGGATTACATATTTAGTGATGTAGATTCAGCAGTAGCAGCAGCTAAAGAAGCTTATAAGAAATTAAAGACTCTTTCAATTAAAGATAGAGAAAAGATAATACAAAAAATTAGAGAAAAGTGCTTAACATACGCTGAGAGATTATCAATGATGGCTGTTGATGAAACAGGTATGGGAAGAGTTGAAGATAAGATAACAAAGCATTTATTAGTAGCAGAAAAAACTCCAGGGACTGAAGATTTAACAACTACAGCTTGGAGTGGAGATGGTGGATTAACTTTAGTAGAGCAAGGACCATTTGGTGTAATTGCAGCTATAACTCCATCAACAAATCCAACAGCTACAGTTTTCTGTAACTCTATTGGAATGATAGCAGCAGGAAATACAGTAGTATTTGCACCACATCCAGGTGCTAAGGAATGCTCTAAGTTTGCAGTTAAGCTAGTAAATGAAGCATCAATAGAAGCTGGGGGACCAAAGAACATAGTAGTTACTTTTGATAATCCAAGCATTGAGATAACTTCAGCATTAATGAATCACAAGGATGTACCTTTTATATCAGCAACTGGTGGACCTGGAGTTGTTAAACAAGCTTGTTCATCAGGAAAGAGAGCTATAGGTGCTGGAGCAGGAAATCCTCCTGTAATAGTAGATGAAACAGCAGATATAAAAGCAGCAGCAAGAGATATTATAGATGGGGCAACTTTTGATAATAACTTACCTTGTATAGCTGAAAAAGAAGTAGTAGCTGTTGAGCAAATCTGTGATGAATTAATAGTAGAAATGCAAAAGAATGGGGCTTATCTTTTAGAAGATCCAGATCTAGTTAAAAAGCTAGTAGATACAGTTCTAATTAAAAAAGGTGATAAGAGAATTTTAAATAGAAAGTTTGTTGGTAGAGATGCAAAGGTTATCTTAGATGCTATAGGAGTTTATGCTGAAGATTCAGTAAGATGCATTATCTTTAAAGGATGTAAAAAGCATTTACTAGTAGTTGAAGAGTTAATGATGCCAATACTAGGAATAGTAACAGTTAAGGACTTTGAAGAAGCTGTAGAAGTTGCTGTTGAGTTAGAACATGGAAATAGACATTCAGCTCATATGCACTCAAAGAATATAGATAGGTTAACTTACTTTGCAAGAGAAGTTGATACTGCAATATTTGTTAAGAATGCACCATCATATTCTGCTTTAGGGGTAGGGGCTGAAGGTTATCCAACATTCACAATTGCAAGTAAAACTGGTGAAGGATTAAGTTCAGCAAAGACATTTACTAAGGCAAGGAGATGTGTGCTTAAGGATTCACTTTCAATAAAGTAGAGATGGTTTGCTAGCGCAAAGGAGAAAAGTGACCTGCGGCAAGGGAAAGGATTTGCTGACGCAAATGTCCAAATGTGCCTATGGCAGTCCAGAGGCCAGCTACGCTGAGACCAAGAGATTTACTTACGTAAATGTCAAAGAATTAATATGGCAGGTAAGTAATTTGGCTTAGTTAAATAGTCAAATGTGATTTGTAGGTATAAATTAAGGTGAGTAAGTAATTAAAAAGATTTGCTGACGCAAATGTCCAAATGTGCCTACGGCAGTCCAGAGGTCAGCTACGCTGAGACCAAGAGATTTACTACACAAATTTTTGAGAGTGGCTGTGGAGAAGCAATAGTTTGATTTCAATAAAGAGAAATGAAGGGGGAGAGGGATATGGAAATTAATAATATAAATATTGAAGCTATAGTTAAAAGTATACTTCAAGAAATGACTACAGGGGCTGAAGCTCCAAAGGCTGTTTCTAATGCTAACACTGCAAAGGTTGGTATGATGACAGCTAAGGAAAGAATTGAAATAAAAGAATTCAACATACCTGAAATTAGCGATGATGAAATGTTAGTTAAGGTTGAAGGTTGTGGAATTTGTGGTACAGATGTACATGAATATAAGAATGACCCATTTGAATTAATTCCAGTAGTTCTTGGACACGAAGGAACTGGTGAAATAATAAAGATAGGTAAAAACATCAAGAGAGATTCGGCAGGAAAATCACTTAAGGTTGGAGATAAGATAGTAACTTGTATTATTCCTTGTGGAGAGTGTCCAACATGTTTACAACATCCTGAAAGAACTAACCTTTGTGAAAATCAAGGTATATATGGATTAATAAGTGATGACAATGTTCATTTAAATGGATGGTTTGGTGATTATATAGTAATAAGAAAGAACTCAACAGTGTTTAATGTATCTGATATGGATTTACACTCAAGAGTATTAATAGAACCAGCAGCAGTTGTTGTACATGCTGTTGAAAGAGCTAAGACAACTGGACTTTTGAAGTTTAACTCTAAGGTTTTAGTTCAAGGTTGTGGACCAATAGGATTATTATTACTTAGCGTATTAAGAACTATGGGTATTGAAAACATAATAGCTCTTGATGGAAATGAAAAGAGATTAGAAATGGCTAAGAGATTAGGTGCAACTGCAACTGTAAATGTAATGAAGAGCAGTTCATTTGATGAAACTATAGAGAAAATAAAAGACTTAACAGATGGACTTGGAGCAGATTTTGCTTTCCAATGTACAGGATCGCCAAAGGCTCATGCAGGAATTTGGAAGCTTGTTAAGAGAGGTGGAGGACTATGTGAAGTAGGATTCTTCGTAAATAATGGAGATGCTACAATCAACCCACACTTTGACCTTTGTAATAAAGAAATTACAGCTGTAGGTTCTTGGGTTTATACACCACAAGATTACTTAACAACATTTGATTTCTTAAAGAGAGCTAATGGAATTGGATTACCAATAAAAGAACTTATAACTCATGAGTTCCCATTAGAGCAATTACAAGAAGCGCTTGAAACAAATATTAGACAAGAAGGAATAAAGATAGCGATTATAAATAAGTAGTCGACTGAGGCGAGGGGAAAGGTAAGCTTCGCTGAGGTGAAAAGTCACCTTCGGTGAGGAGAAAAGTTTTGCTGGCGCAAAAGTCCCAATGTCAGCTTCGCTGATGCGAAAAGTTTGACTTCGTCAAAGGGGAAAAGTCACCTACGGTGAAGTGAAAAGTTTGGCTTGCGCCAAAGGTGAAAGGATTTGCTTCGCAAATAGGGGAAGGTCAGCTAGAGCTGAAGAGAAAGGTTACCGTCAGTGATAGCTATGGTTTTGCTGACGCAAAAATCCAAGAGTAATATTTGGTGATAAGAAAGATTTGACTTCGTTAAAGAGCAAGAAGAATTATTTGAGTGAGGTGCTATAGGGTGAAGGCTTTAGGATTATTAGAGGTGTTTGGTTTAACTACAGCACTGGTAGCTGCTGATGCTGCTTGTAAGGCTGGGGATGTTAGGATTGTTACTATAGATAAGAATAAACCTGGCAATGCTGACAAGCTTGAGGTACCACTTCTTATTGTAATAAAGTTTGAAGGTACTGTAAGTGATGTTGAAATGGCTATTGAAGCTGGAATAGCGGCAGCTAATAAGGTTTCTGGAGTTAGTTGTAGTTATGTAATACCTAGAGTAGATGAAGGAATTAAAGGGTTTGTAGATACAAGCTGTATAGGGTAGAGGAAGGTTTTGCTGACGCAAAAGTCCCAATTTCAGCTTCGCTGAGACCAAAAGTTTTGCTAGCGCAAAAGACCAGAGGTCATCTAGTTATGATATGAAAAGAGCAGGTTTTGCTGGCGCAAAAGTCCTAATTTCAGCTTCGCTGAGGGCAATAGTTTTGCTAGCGCAAAAGACCAAAGGTCATCTAGTTATGATATGAAAAGAGAAGGTTTTGCTAGCTCAAAATATCAAAAGTAATCTAGTTGGCATATGAAAAGAGAAGACTTTGATAACTTAAAAGACCCGATATCAGTTTAGTTAAGAATAGAGATGGCTGATTGGGTTAAGTTGAAAAGATTATATTATGTATTAAATTAAAATTTATTATAAAAATTATCGAATTAAAATATTAAAAAGAAAGATTTAGGAGGATTTTATTATGAAACAAGAAGCTTTAGGAATGGTAGAAACAAGAGGATTAGTAGCAGCTATAGAGGCAGCAGATGCAATGGTTAAGGCAGCAGACGTAACTTTAATTGGAACTGAAAAGATTGGATCTGGATTAGTAACTATTATGGTAAGAGGAGATGTTGGAGCTGTTAAGGCTGCTACAGAAGTTGGAGCAAGCGCTGCAGCTAATTTAGGTGAGTTAGTTGCTGTACATGTAATTCCAAGACCAAATGGAGATGTAGAAAAAATATTACCTACATTAGGGTAGTCGACTGCATCGAGGTGAAAGGTGACTGCGTCAGGTGAAAGGTTTGACTTCATCAAAGGTGAAGGTTTAAGTTTAAAAAAAGTGTTTTGAAATTAGGGTGGTTGTAATGAATGCAATAGGTATAGTTGAGGTTGTTGGGGTTGTGGCTTCGGTTGAGGCTTTGGACAGTATGACTAAGACTTCTAATGTTAAGTTTAAGACTATGGAGAAGAAGCTTGGTGGAAGATTAGTAACAATAGTTGTAGAAGGTTCTGTGGAAGATGTTCAAGCTGCTGTTGAGGTTGGAACGAGAACTGCAGATTCTATAACTAAATGTGTTGCTCATGCTGTGATTCCAAGACCACATGAAGAAATAATGGCTTTGCTAGATAGGAGTAGCTTGAAATTTAACAAAGCGAGATGATAGTTTATGGATGAAAAGAATATTGAAAAATCAACTGAAGAGTCTGTAGAAAAAAAGCCTAAAAGAGGCAGAAAAACATCTGCTAAGAAAGATGTAAAAGAGCCTAAAAAGTCTAAAGCTAAAGTTGAAGAGGCTAAGGTTGAAGATGTTAAAGTAGAAGAGGTTAAGGTTGATGCTTCAAAGGTAGAGGAAGTTAATATTGAAGAATCAAAAGCAGTAGATGCTGTAAATAAAGATGATATTGTTCAAGATGGAATTGATGTAAAAGAAGCTGAAGTTGTTGAAGTAGTCAGCAAGGAAGATAAGGCTGAAGATGAGATTATTTTAGAGATTAATAAAGAAGAAGTTTTTAATAAAAAAGATGAGAATTTAGGAGGAATTAAAATGGGACAACAAGCATTAGGAATGTTAGAAACTAGAGGATTAGTAGCTGCTATAGAAGGTGCAGATGCAATGGTTAAGGCTGCAAATGTTGAATTAGTAGGAACTGAAAAAATAGGATCTGGATTAGTTACTGTTATGGTAAGAGGAGATGTTGGAGCTGTTAAGGCTGCTGTTGAAGCTGGATCAGAGGTTGCTTCAAGATTAGGTGAAATAGTTGCGGTTCACGTAATTCCAAGACCACATTCAACTGTAGAATCAATTTTACCAAAACAAGCTTAATTTTAGTTAGGTTTGGTGATTTAAATGAACGAAACATTAGTACAGCTTATAACTGAAAAAGTAATGGACGTATTGAAAAATGAACAACCTTCATCTAAAAAAGAGGTGAAGGTTGGGGTTTCTGCAAGACATATACACTTATCAAAGGAACATTTAGAAGTTTTATTTGGTAATGGGTATGAGTTAAATGTTAAGAAATATCTAATGGGAGATCAGTTTGCATCAGAGGAGCTTGTTACAATAGTTGGACCTAAGTTAAGAAGTATTGAAAAAGTAAGAATTTTAGGACCAGTAAGAAAAGAAACTCAAGTTGAGATATCAGCTACAGATGCAATAACCTTAGGGGTTAAGGCTCCTGTTAGACTTTCAGGAGATACTAAGTCTTCTGCTTCAATAACTATAGTAGGACCAAAGGGTACTGTAAGAATTGATGAAGGATGTATTATTGCTAAAAGACATATACATATGCATCCAGAAGATTCTAAGAGACTTGGAATTGGAGAAGGAGTTGTATCTGTAAGAATAAAAGGCGATAGAGCTGGAATATTAGAAAACGTAGACGTTAGAGTAAGAGAAGATTTCCACTTTGAAATGCATATAGATACAGATGAAGCTAATGCATTAGGAATCAAAAATGGAAGCTTTGTAGAAATTATTTAATGTTAGAAAAATGTTTATATTTGCTTCATACTTCGGAATTAATTCACTAGCATAAGAATTTCTATTATTTCTTACATGAGAATTACTAAAGTTTGTGAACTTAAGTGAGATTCAAAATTTTAATTTTGTTAATCGAACTTACTCATTCGACGTTAGGAGAAGGAGCTTCATTAAAAAAACAGCACAAACTTTTTAACGTAATTTTCATTCCAGAAATAATGAAATTCTAGATGTTAGTTCATGATATTCCTGTGTATGTATCAAATATAAACATACATAACTAACAAAAAATACTAAAAATTTCTTAAGGGATTTGATATAAAAGGTCTTAAGGTTAATGAAGAAAGTAACAGAGGTTGATTTGGACAAGGATGAAGATTGGACAAGTCTTGTTTTTTCTTGAAAGGAGAAAAAAATGTTTATTGGTACTGTTATTGGGAATGTTGTTAGTACTAGAAAAGAGGACAATTTGATGGGGTATAAGCTTTTGATAGTTAAGCCTGCTGATGATTATAATAATGGGAAGAATATAGTTGCAATTGATAGGGTAGGAGCTGGGATAAATACTGAGGTTATAGTTACTACTGGGTCTAGTGCTAGGTTAGGACTTAATAAAGAGGTACCGGCTGATGCAGCTATTGTTGGAATCGTTGATTAGTGATGGTTTTGCTTACGCAAAAGGTGATGGTCACTTGCAGTAAAGTTATGGTTGCCTACGGCAAGGTGATGATCGCTTATAGCGAAGTTATGGTTTGCTGCGCAAAGGTGATGGTTTGACTTCGTCAAAGGTAGTGGTTACCTGTGGCAAGAGGATGGTTTTGCTTACGCAAAAGATTATGGAATTGTTTGGTCATAAGGTATAGAGGTAAAGGAAGTGATTTTATATGGTGCTTCAGGAGTTAAAGGATTTACTTAAGGAAAGTGGGATAGTTGGTGCAGGGGGAGCGGGTTTCCCTACTTATGCGAAGTTATCTTATGATGTAAATACTGTTATTTTAAATGGTGCAGAGTGTGAACCTTTATTTAGGGTTGATCAGAATTTGTTAGCAACTCATACAGATGAGATTTTGACAGGATTGAGTCTTGTTGTTGAAGCTGTAGGAGCGAAGGAAGGAATATTGGCTTATAAGGAACATTATCATGATGCTGATGAAGCTATTGAGAGAGTTATTTATAAGTACCCACGACTTAGAAAGAAATTGCTTAAGGATGGATATCCAGCAGGTGATGAAGTAGTTTTAGTTTATGAAACAACAGGTATGGTAGTTCCTCAAGGTGGAATTCCTATAAATGTTGGGGCAATGGTTATGAATGTTGAAACAGCGTTAAATGTTTATAATGCAGTGGAAAAGAAGGAGCCAGTTACATACAAGTATTTAACAGTTGGTGGAGCGGTTAATGAGCCAAAGACTTTAAGAGTTCCAATAGGGACAAAGTTTGGTGATTTACTTAAAGAAGCTGGTGGACCATCTATAGATAGTTATAAGCTTTTAGTTGGTGGACCAATGACTGGTGTAATAGGGAATTTAAATGATACTGTGACTAAAACTACAAAGGGTATATTTGTATTACCAATGGACAATCCAATAATTGAGCTTAGAGAATATAGATTGAAAGTTGCTTTAAAGAGAGCCATGGGAGTTTGCTCTCAATGTAGAATGTGTACAGATTTATGTCCAAGAAATTTATTAGGACATTCAATTGAGCCACATAAAATTATGAATTCGTTAGCTTTTGGACTTGATTATAATTCAGAAGTTTTTGTAAATGCATTGGCATGTTGTGAATGTAATCTTTGTTCAGCTTATTCTTGTCATCAAGGATTAAATCCTAAGGCAATTATAGCTGATTTAAAAGGAAGACTTAGAGCTAATGGTGTTAAGTTACCAAAGGTTGATAGTAAGGTTAAAGAGGAAAAGGAATTTAGAAGAGTGCCTGTAGGCAGAGTTGTTGCAAGGTTAAAATTAACTAAGTACAACGTTGATGCTCCTCTAAATGAGATGACTTTAGAGCCAAATATTTTAACTATAAAAGCCAGACAATCAATAGGTGCTCCAGTAACATTTACTGTTAATAAGGGAGATAAGGTAACTAGTGGACAATTTATAGGAAGTATAGATGAGAAGTCTTTAGGAGTATTTTTACATAGTCCTATAGATGGAATTATTAGTGAAATAAATAAAGATTATTTAGTAATAAGAAGGGAGGGATAATTCTTGGTTAGTGCATTAGGATTAGTTGAATATTTAAAGATTCCAACAGGGATGATGGCTGCAGATAAAATGTCAAAGACATCAAATATAGACATTATTCATGCTGCAACAGTATGTCCTGGGAAATATATTGTATTATTTAAGGGAAACTTATCAGATGTTAAGGCTGCCATAGAAGGTGGAACGATAGGATTTGAGCATAATGTGATAGATTCATTTTTATTAGGAAATCCTACTGAGCAAATATATGGTGCAATATCAGGAAGTACATCTGTAGAAATTAAGGGAGCTGTTGGAATAGTTGAGAGCTATTCAGTTGCATCTATAATTGAAGCAGCAGATATAGCAGCAAAAACATCTGCAGTTACTCTTGTGGAAGTTAGACTTGCAAGAGGGATGTGTGGAAAAAGCTTCTTTATTATAAATGGAGAATTATCCGCCGTTGAAATGTCAGTAGAAAATGCAAAGAAACACTTGATGGAGAGTGGAATGTTATTAGATTCAGCAGTAATTGCAAATCCATCAGATAACTTTATAGAGAACTTGTATTAATTGGACCCCGAAGGTCCAGAAAATTGGAAATTAAGGTGGTGGGATTTGTGGATAATATATTTGAAAAATCCGAGACTACTAGAATTATTCAGGAGTTTGTTCCTGGGAAGCAGGTTACTTTGGCTCATGTTATTGCTAATCCTGTGCCTGAATTGTATCAAAAGTTAGGTTTGGTAACTAATCAAAAGGGATCTATTGGGATAATGACAATAACTCCAAGTGAAGGGACTATAATAGCTGCTGATATTGCAACTAAGGCTTCTGATGTGTCTATTGGATTTATTGATAGGTTTAGTGGATCTTTAGTTATAGTTGGTTCTGTATCTTCAGTTGAAGAATCTTTAAGGGAAGTTATGAAGGTTCTTGGAGATATGCTTAAGTTTACAGCAACAAATATAACAAGGTCTTAAAATATATTAAAGTTTAAAGTATTGCTAATATGTAATATTTAATATGGTAGTTTATAGATAAGATATAATTTATATGATTTCCTCCTTAAAACATATAAAATAGATTAATCTACCTGTGTAAGTATTATATATTAGCAATTTTTATTAATAGTTAAAGTTGGTGAGATTATGAAGAAGGTTATATTTATAGGTAAAAGTGGTTGTGGTAAAACGTCTCTTTGTCAGAGACTTCAGGGGGAGGAGATTAAGTATAAGAAGACTCAGTCTATAGATTTATATGTTGATTCTATTGATACTCCTGGTGAATATTTGGAGAATAGAAATTATTATAGTGCTTTAATAACAACAGCTGCTGAGGCTAATATAATTGCTTTAGTTCAGGAGTGTGGTGATACTATTTCTATGATGCCACCTGGATTTGCTGGGACTTTTGGTAGAGAAGTTATAGGCATTATAACTAAAACTGATATAGGTGAGTGTGAAGATAGTATAGATATTATTGAAGAACAATTAAGAGTTGCAGGAGTTAGTAGGGTCTTTAAGGTTTCAGCTTATTCTACTGAAGGAATAGAAGAATTGAAGAGATATGTAGATGGACTATAAAAAGGCTTATTGGCAGGGTAAGACAATCTTTATAGAAAGTAATAGATAAGATTTATGAGTAAATAGATAATTGTAAAATAAAGGATGATTTATTAGAAAAAATAAAATAAAGTAGTAAATTGAATAGTGCTAATAATAGATTAATTTTCAAAAATTGAAAACAACCCTGAAATTGTTTACAGATATAGCTATTTATTATAGTATAAAAGTGTAAATAGGGACAAGTTAGCTAGTGATTTTAGAGCTTGTACTAAATAGTGTTGATATTAAAAATATAGTCATTATAAGGATTAACTATATTAGAGTTATTAATACTTTTAGAGAGAGGGTATATTAGCTAATTTATTGATGGAGGGAAGTTTTTATGAAAGATTGTAGATTACCAAAAGACTTTTTCTTTGGAGCAGCAATGTCTGGTCCACAGACTGAAGGTTCTCATAACAAAGGTGGAAAGTTACCAAGCTTCTGGGACAGATATTCTGACTTAGAAATTAATAAGTTCCATAATAATGTTGGAAGTTATGTGGGAAATGATTTTTATAATAAATATGAAGATGATATAAAGATGTTAAAGTCTTTAAACTTTAATTCTTTTAGAACATCAATACAATGGTCTCGTTTTTTAGATAGAGATGGAAACATAAATCCTGAGGGAGCAGAATTTTATCATAGCGTAATAGATTGTGCTTTAGAAAATGGATTAGATATTTTTATTAATCTTTATCATTTTGATATGCCAGCTTACCTTTGTGATAGAGGTGGTTGGGAAAGTAGAGATGTTATAGAAGCTTATGCTAATTATGCTAGAAAAGCTTTTAAGGAATTTGGCTCTAAGGTTAAGCATTGGTTTACATTTAATGAGCCAATAGTTGAGCCAATGTGTACATTCCATCAAGCTTTATGGTATCCATATATAAGAGATGAAAAAAGAGCTATGACAGTACAATATCATATAACTTTAGCTCACTGTTTAGCTGTTAATGAGTTTAGATTAGCTCAAAAAGCAGGGGAATTATGCGAAGGAGCAAGGATAGGTTTAATAAACTGTTTTGCACCTCCATATACTAAGGAAAATCCATCAGCTGAAGATTTAGAAGCAGTTAGAATGGAAGATGGAATTCATAATAGATGGTGGTTAGATGTTGTAAGCAAGGGGGAATTACCTCAAGATGTACTTGATACATTAGAAGAGTACGGAATAGCTCCATATATTAGACCAGGAGATAAAGAAATAATATCCTTGGGTAAAGTTGATTGGTTAGGATTTAATTATTATCAACCAGCAAGAGTACAAGCTCCAGCTAAAAAGTTTGATGAAGAGGGAAATCCAATATTCTCAGACCCATATATCTGGCCAGATAGAAAGATGAATGTCCATAGAGGATGGGAGATATACCCTAAAGGAATCTATGATTTTGGAATGAAGATTAAAAATGAGTGTCCAGGCTTAGAATTCTTCATATCAGAAAATGGTATGGGAGTTGAAGGCGAAGCTAAATATGCAGATGAAAATGGAGTAATCCAAGATGATTATAGAATAGAGTTTGTTAAAGAACATCTTGAGTGGGTTGCAAAAGCAATTGAAGATGGAGCAAACTGCGTAGGATATCACTATTGGGGAGCTATAGACAACTGGTCTTGGATGAATGCATTTAAGAATAGATATGGATTTGTTTCAGTAGACCTTATGGATGGATATAAGAGAAAGAAAAAGAAATCAGCAGATTGGATTGCAAAGGTTGCTGAAACTAAAATAGTAGAATAATCAATACGACTCTAAATTGACTTAAATAGTTGATTTAGAGTCATTTTTTATTCAATTAACATAAAGGATAATAAGGAGAGTTACGTTGTTAATAAAATTATTAAGAGTGATAACTACTTGTAGTTTAATCTGTGAAAGCTTTAATACAATAAATGGTTTATAGAATAAAGTTTCTGAAAGTGTTAATATAATATTAAACTAATTAATGAAAAATTGTATACGAGTTAGTTGATTCTTAAACTGCTCGATAAATAGGAATTTGTGAGGGGAAGAATGGAAAATAAGCTTATATTGGTAGAAGGTATACCAGGTGCAGGTAAAACAACTACAGCAAGAAAAATAAAAGATAAATTAACATCAGAAGGGAAAAAAGTAATACTTTATGAAGAGGGAGTATTACATCCAGCAGATATGGCGTGGAATGCTTATCTAAATGAAGAAGAGTACGTTGATTTTTTATCAAAGTGCTTTGAAATGTGGGAAACTTCAGAAAAGACTATTAGTAAAGAGGAACTAAAGTACAGGGTTGAGGTACAAGCTCAAAAGGAAGACAAACATGTTATCTTAGCATACACAAGAATAGGTTTTCCAGAGAATTGCTATTGGAGTTTAATAGATGAGGTTGCCTCAAAAGAAATATGTGATGGTAGACGTAGTTTAAAAGAATTTAAAGAAATCCATTTAAAGCGTTGGGAGAGATTTGCTAAGAAGGCATTATTAGATGATACTATTTATATTTTTGAGTGTGCATTCCTTCAAAATCATATATTTGAGTTATTAGGTGTATATGAAAAAAGTGATGAAGAAATTTTAGTATATCTTAATGATTTAATAAGTACAGTGCAATGCTTAAATCCATGTATTGTTTATATTGACCCTAATAATGTTGAAAAAGTAGTACTGAAGGCAGCAAAGGAAAGAAAAGCATCAGACAATTCAAGAAAAGATTGGATTGATGAAGTTGCTAATTGGGTTAGTAATATAAATTATGGTAAAAATCATAATTTAAGCGGAAAAGAGGGCGTATTTTCTTTTTATAAAGAAAGATTAAGAATAGATAAAGTTATGATTGAAAAATTAGATATTCCAGTAACTATAGTTAATAGAAATTGATATTTTGAGAGGAGATATAGAATGAATAAAAAGCTATTTTTGAGATTAGGAGTATTGTTATTATCTCTGTCACTTGTGGCATGTGGGCCAAAAGATAATTTTTCTAAAACTAATTCAAACAAATCTAATAACAAAACTCAAAGTTCTATAAAAAAAGAAGAGAATAATATAAAACAAGGCACTGCCCCTGATGTAAAAGAAGAGAATAAGGTAAATAAAGACACTAACTCTCCTGAATTATTTATTGTTGCAGGAGGAAGTAATAAGGTACCTGGAGTTTGTGAGTATTATTTATCTGAACTTGAAGTTACACCAAGAATAAAACCTTCAATTAATACTAAAAACTCTTCATATTATGATGAGAAAAACCAGGATAATATTTATGTAGATGTAGTTTTTGATGTATATAATTTAAGTAATGAAGCTAAAATGGCTGATGATATAATAACTACAAAAATAAAAATCAAAAATAATGAGTATTCATGTTTTTCTCTTGTAGAGAGTACTGATGGATCTGATTTAGAAAAAGATGCTTCAATAAACCCACTAGAAGAGAGAAATATTCATTACGTAGCTGAAGTACCTATAGTTGATTCTACTACTGGTGAATTAGAGGTTATATTAACTATAAACGGAAAGAATTTTAGTAATAAGTTTCAGTTAGATAGTATTCAAAGTTCAGTAAAAGAAAATACAGAACAAAACACTCAATCAGATGTAAAGCAAGGCTTAACTGAAGAGGAATATTACATAATAATAAAAGAAGCTAAGCAACGTCAACAGGATTATATTGATTCTATTGATGATACTCATATTAAGCAGTCAGTGCAATCCTCGCTTTCTGCTGCCATTGCAGAATCATCAGCATTGTATATAAAGTATCCGGATGATACTGATACTATAGATGCAGCTCTAAAGCGTGTTCTTGATGGTGAATAGTTTTTGTTAATTTTTACTTTTTGCTAAAGGTTGAAAAAGTCGAATTTTGTTGATATAATAAAAATCTATTATTACGAATAATTAATTGAATTTTATTATAAATATTTGGAGGAATTGCCAATGCCAGTAAGAATTGCAATCCTAGGGGGACCTAGATGTGGGAAGACAACATTAATTCAACAACTATATGTAGACTTAAAGATTAGAGATATAAATGTAGGTGTTGCTACAGAATATAGCACAGATTACTTAAGAGAAAAGGGAATGATTGAATCAATCTCTGAACAATACGGAATATATTTAGGTCAATTACATTTAGAAAAAAGCTTAGATAGCTTTGATTATGCGGTAACTGACTACGCTACATTTGTACCATATATATATGGAAGATTAATGCTTGGAGATAAAGTTAGATCTAAGAAGGAAATCGAAATATTAAAAGATTTATATAGCTTAGCTTTAAGAGATTTACCACAATATGATTACATATTCTTCGTACCAAGAGAGTTTGGATATAAGAAAGACGGAGTAAGATGGCAAGATGAAGAAGTTGCTCAAGCTGTGGACAAGGCTATCTTAGGATTCTTAGATGCTGAAAATGTTAAATACTCAGTAATCAAAGGATCAACTAAGGAAAGATCAGAGCAAATCATGAAGATAGTTGGAATTAACAAAGAAGTAGTACAACCAGTAGCTATTGAAGAAGAGGCGATTTAGTCGACTACGTCGAGGGGAAAGGTTTGCTTCGCAAAAGTGAAAGGTCACCTGCGGTGAGGTGATGGTTTGACTTCGTCAAAAGTGAAAGGTCACCTGCGGTGAGGTGATGGTTTGACTTCGTCAAAGGTGAAAGGTCACCTGTGGTGAGGTGATGGTTTGACTTTGTCAAAAGTGAAAGGTCACCTGCGGTGAGGTGATAGTTTGACTTCGTCAAAGGTGAAGGGTCACCTGTGGTGAGGTGATGGTTTGACTTCGTCAAAGGTGAAGGGTCACCTGTGGTGAGGTGATGGTTTGACTTCGTCAAAGGTGAAAGGTCACCTGCGGTGAGGTGATGGTTTGACTTCGTCAAAAGTGAAAGCTCACCTGCGGTGAGGTGATGGTTTGACTTCGTCAAAAGTGAAAGGTTGCCTTCGGCAAGGGGAAAGAATAGTATAGATTCAGTTGGATTTTTATCTGACTGAGTCTTTTTTGTATGGGCTCAGATTTATAGATAAAGGATATATAGAATAATATGTATAAATATAATAACTGAAAGCTATGATTCTGGATATTAAAATGATAATTGTATTTTAGTAACAGTTTGTACATAAAAATGCTATAGTTAAAATCATATATTATATTGTATAATGTTTAGTATATTAGATTATAAAATAGGTAATATTTAAGGATTTTTAAAGAGAGGGATATAGAAAGTATGATTGATATACACTCGCATATTATACCAGGAATTGATGATGGGGCAAAAAATGAGGAAATGGCATTGGAAATGTTAAGGATAGCTGAAAGATGTGGCACTAAAAAGATAGTGGCAACTCCTCATTTTATGAGAGGAAGATTTGATTATGAGTATAGCGAAGTTACTGGAGAAGTAGATAAGCTTAGGAAGTTAGCTAAGGATAATAATATAAACATTGAGATATACCAAGGACAAGAGGTTTATTATTCAGATAGAATAATTAAATATTATGATGCAGGGATTATTGGTACAATTAATGGAACAAAATATATGTTAATTGAGTTGCCAATGTTAGAGTTTAATTTAGATGAAGTTATCGATAATTTATATGAGTTACAGCTAAAAGGGATAACCCCTATAATAGCTCATCCAGAAAGATATAGACCATTTATAAAGAAACCTTCATTAATAAACGAGCTAATAAATGAGGGATGTTTATTCCAACTTAATGCTGGAAGTGTTACAGGTGGATTTGGTAAAGATGTTAAGAAAACAGCTGAAATTTATTTGATGAATAGAGTTTATAATTTTGTAGGTTCTGATGGTCATAGAGATAGTAAGAGAGATACTGACTTAACTAAATTTTTAAATATAGTAGAAAAAGAAGATATAAGTTTATTCAAAGAATCATCAGAAGCTATGTTAAATAATGAAGAGGTTGAGTTTGTAGGAAATACTATTAAAGAAAGAAAAAAGATATTAGGAATTTTTTAAGTTTGATATAATAAAGGTAGCTGTCTATTTAGATAGATGGATTACTAAATAATAAAAGGACAGGTTGTATATAGTTATATAACTTGTCCTTTTTGTATATATAAGAATGAAAATTATAGTTTTAATGCAAGGTATATAATATTGTTATTAATTACCTTGCATTCGTTACCTTAGTACATAAACTTCTATTAAAAATTAGAATTATAATACTAATAATAAGTATAATTAAGCTAATCCATTGTGATGTTGATAGTATCCATATTCCACCTCTTGCTGAGTCGTATCGATAAAATTCTATAAAAAAACGAAGAATACTATATGAAATGAAGTAATATAAAATTAGTTTTATTGAGCCTCTATATTTTAATATTAAATAAAAGAATATCATGGCAAGTAAAAATAATGATATCGCTTCTACTAATTGTATTGGAAATAGATTAACATCACATAATGTATAAGGTATATTATGATACTCGATGTTGAAAGGGCCATTATAAGGAATTCCATAGCAACAGCCAGATAGATAGCATCCAATTCTTCCAAAACCATGGACTAATGGTATACAGAATATTAATTCTGATAAATATTTTAGTACATCTATTTTATGAATAATTTTAATCAGGTAAATTCCGAGTAGACCACCAATAAAGCCACCGTAAAATACAAAGCCACCTTTTATATATGGCTGAATATAATTCCAATCTAAAATTCTAGTAAAATCAATTTCTTTCCTACAAATAAATAAGTATAGCAATTTAGCTCCTAGCATTCCAAAAGCTAATCCGTATGTTTCAATGAGTATAAAATCGTCTAGGATTAAATTTCTTTTTTTTATTATAAAAAACGCAAAAACATTTCCTATAATTAATCCAATAAGTATCATAATACTATAAGATGGAATATTTATATTAAAAAAGCTAAAATAATTCATATATATCTCCTTAAATAATGAAAAGGCTATCTCAAAATATAGTAACTTTAAATTTTGAGATAGCCGTTTGAATATTAGTAATGATAATTTTTATTAGTACATTGCTCCTAGGCTTCCAACACATGCAACGCAAGCTACATAGAATATAAAGCATAAAACAGTTCCAATAATAGAACATACTAAACCAGCTGTTGCCATGCCTTTTTTTGATTCATCCTTTTTGCCATAAACACCTAATATGATTCCAACAATACCTATGATTCCACCAAAGAAATTAATTCCACCAAAGAAACTAAAGATAATGGAAACTATTCCGAGTACTAGAGAAGCTACTGCCATAAAATACTCCTTTCAAAAATTAATAAAAAGTTATACATTTAAATATATAAGGTTAATTATTGAAATATTACATGTAATAGATTAAATTTTTATAAATTTTTAGAGAATACTAAATTTGAAAGAATAAGTAATAATTATATAAAAAATTCTAATACTATTAATAACTGTTAAGTAACACTAATAAAAGCTAATGATAAAAAAGTACAGAGGTGATAATTATGAAAGCTTTTAAATCTTTTCAGTTTAAAGTTATTATTTTAGTATTAGCATTTGTTTTATTAAGTACAACAGTGAGATGATTTGCACTTAATAATGAAAAAAATGGATATCCAAATAGAAGTGTTGAAGAGTTAGGTGTAAATGACGAAGACGAAGCTTATTTAGCTACTCAGGTTGCATTATGGACTTTGTTTGAAGGGTATAATGTGAAAAAGATTGATACTGGCAATGCTGAAGTTAATGCAGATGCAAGAAATATATATAATAATGTAATAAATAATAAAAGATATGAATTAGAAAATGATACAATTCTTTATAGAACTAATGACAGCAATATTCAAGGGATTGTTATATATGTTAAACAACCAATAGAGATAAAACCAATACCACCTACAGAAGTAGTACCTCCAGTGGTAGTTCCACCAGAAGAAGTAATACCTCCAACAAGTGATGAAAAACCAACAGTAGACAATAATAATAATAATACAACTGATGAAGGTACAGCTGGAGTTAGCGATAATATTCAAAATGATGCTCCGCTTGGAAAGTAATAATAGAGGTGAGTAATATTATTGAAGATATGTTTTTAGTTTTTCTAGTGACTTTTTTAATTTTCTCCTAGTTATATGGTAGGTGAGATTATTTTCTTTACAGTATTTTAAAAGAGAATGAGATTTAGTTAGATAGATTGCATCTATTAAGGTAAGTTCTTCTTTTGAGAGAGTATTAAGAGCAGAGTGTATTCTAGAGAATTCATCAGATTTGATATAGTTTTCTTCAATATTAATAGGATCTTCAATAAGGTCAATTATTTCTACTGACTCTTCATCGTTGCCCAAAATATTAAGACTTGATTCAGTATTTCTTTTAATATGGATTCTAGCAAGAGTACCAAATTTATTTCTTATAGAGTTAATAGTATATCCATCAAAGGCATTTAGATTTTTAGAAAGGTCAAATTTGTTTATGGCATTAAGAATTGCTATATTGCCTTCTTGATTTAGGTCAGATTTTTCATAATTCTTTAATTTATATATATTACTATATTTATCTACCAGGGGATAGTACTTATTTATTAAGGTAAGTATTGAACCCTGGTCTTTTTCTTTGGCTTTTTTTAGAGTTTCTACTAAATTTATTTCCTTTTTATAGTGAGAATTTACTTTAGATGAGTTTTTAGATGATGTGAATTGATTATTCATATCAGGATTAGAAGTGATATTAGATTTTTTCATAAATAATAAAAAAGCTCCTTTAATTTTAAAATAAAACATATGTTCTGTATAAAGTATAACATATTTTAGTAATAACATAAAGAGATAAAGAAAAATATATGTTAATTTGGAAAAATGTAAAAGGTGTAAGTATGTTTACTAGATTATCTCTATAAGTTATAATTAGTCTATATATGATGAAAAGTTTCTGAAAATAGTGAAATATAGAAATAAATTAAAGTAAATACTAAATTAATATAAATATATAAGGTTTTTCATAAAAAATTACAGAAGGAGGATGTAAGTATATGAGGGAAGAGTTGAAGCTTTATAGGTGTATTTTCTTAAAAGAGAATAAAAGTTATATTATAGGTAAAGATATCTTTAATTCTAAAATATATTATATTAAAAAGAATGAAGAAACAGAAAACTTTAGGATTGGGACTGACAATTCTTTTTATGCTATAAAAGAAGAATATGGTACATTATTCAAAAAAGTTATATTAAATGTAATTAATTATGAGAGTGTTATAAAAATGACTATATAGAAAAAGATGTAGTCTTTTTTTGTCTGCAAAATTAAAATTTTTTGATAATACTATAATTGGAATTTTAATTAACTATTAAGATTTAGACATAGCAAACGACATAAATACTAATAAAAATACAAAAAATCGTAAAACAAAATCCGACACACTAGTTTATGAATATTTATGATTTAAGTACAATATTACTATTTATATCCTTAATAAAGTAAGAAATGTAGTCTAAGTATAAAGATAAAAAGAAGCGTTTTTTTGATTTAATTAAATTTATTTAATTTAAATCAAAAATAATTTTAAAAATTACTAATAAGGTGTAAATTGGTATAAGTGAAAGGTGTCGAACAATATTGTCAAAATAATTATTGATTGATATAATTTTTTATGCAAGCTATATGAATAGCACTTTTATATTAGGAAAATAAAACAGAAAAGGAATATTATATGACGGGATTGCGAGTTGAAAATATTATAAAAGTTTTAAAAGATAATATTAGATTAATTATAATATCTACTTTAACCGTAACTTTAGTAGCTGCAATTATAACTTTTTTCTTTATATCACCACAGTATGAAGCTACTACTAAAGTTTTTATAGGTAAAGAGAATTTTAAAAATGTATCTTCTGATTATACTAATGAAGAGATTACTTTGTATCAAAGATTGCTTAAGACTTATAGTGAGATTTTTAAGACAAAGAATCTCATGAGTAAAGCTATAAGCAATGTGGGTGAAGATGTGACTGTAGAAGAGGCTATGAGTAAATCAAGTGCAGTACCTATTTCAGATACTCAGATTCTTAAGTTAAAGTATGTAAGTGATAGTAAAGAAGAATCTTATAATATGACTTATGGATTAACAGAGGAATTTATGAAACTTTCAAAAACTCTTTATCCAAATGGCAATGTATATATTATTCAGCAACCAATAATTCCAGTAAACCCTATTGGGCCAAATAAGGTTATGAATATTTTAATTGGTTTAATTTTGGGACTAGCTATTGGTGTTGGAATAGCGCTATTTAAAGAATTTATGAACAACAGTTTTAATAGTAAGGACGAAATTGAAGAGAGTTTAGATATACCTTGTTTAGGTATGATTCCAAATATTAAGTAATGACATTATAAAATTTAAAATAGGAGTGAGTTTAATGGAAGAACAAGTGATAAGCATTGAAGAGATTTTTGAAGCTTTAAAGAAACGTTGGAAGATGATAGCTTTAATAACTATCTTGGCTACAGTTATAGCAGGGGTTTTTAGTTTCTTTATAATTGATCCAGTATACGAAGCAAGCACAAAACTTTTTGTTGGTAAAGAAGAAAATTCAACAGAAACATATAATAGCAATGATATAGCTATGTATCAAAAGCTATTAAAGACTTATTCAGAAACAATTAAGACTAGAGATTTATTAACAAGTGCAATTAAGGACTCGAAATATGACTTAGAAGTTGGAACTGTATCAAGTGCTTTAACAGTAGTGCCAGTTACAGATACTCAAATATTACAAATAAAGTATCAAAGTAAAGATCCGAAAGAAGCAGAAGTAATGCTTAAAGCTATTTCAAATAATTTTATAAAAACAGCTAAGGAGTTAGTACCAAATGGTAATGTTAGAGTAATAGAAGCTGTAGAAACTCCAAAGAACCCAGTAAGTCCAAATAAAGTTATGAATATAGCAATAGCTTTTCTTTTAGGATTAATGGTAAGTGTAGGTTTAGTATTCCTTCTTGAATACTTAGATAATACTTATAAAAATAAAGAACAGTTAGAAAAAGAATTAGAAATACCTGTACTTGGAATTATTCCAAATTTAGATGAAGTTTAGGAGGTAAAAGAATGTTTATAGTTGATAAAAAACCGAAATCTATAGCAGCGGAAGCTTATAGAACTCTTAGAACTAATATTCAATATTCTTCTTTTGATAAAGAATATAAGACTATAGTAGTTACAAGTTCAGAACCGGGTGAAGGAAAGAGTACAACTTCAGGAAATTTAGCATTAGCAATATCTCAAGCTGAAAGTAAAGTTCTTTTAATTGACTGTGATTTAAGAAAGCCTTCACTTCATAAATTATTTAGAATATCAAATAATTACGGTTTATCAGACCTTTTATTACATAGAAAGACTATGGAAGATGTAGCTGTTAAATATAATGAAGGATTAACAGTAGTACCAGCTGGTAAAATACCACCAAATCCTTCAGAAATGCTTGGTTCAAAAGCTATGGGCACTTTCTTAGATGAAATGAAAAAGCATTTTGATTACATAATAATCGATACACCTCCAATTGGTGCTGTAACAGATTCTCAGGTACTTTCAACAAAGGTGGATGGGACAATCTTAGTTGTAAAAGCTGGACAAACAAAGAAAGATGTTGTTATGAACTCTGTTAATGCAATAAAGAAAGTTAATGGAAATATTATCGGAACTGTTCTTAATGGAGTAGAAAATAGTAAGAATAAATACTATTACTATTATGGAAATTAGTAATAGTTGCTGACGTGAAGGGAAAGTTTTGTTAGCACAAAAGTCAAAAAGTCAGCTACGCTAAGGGCAGTAGCTTTGGTTCGCAAAAGAGGTAAAGTAAAAGGTCAGTTTTATAGTGGAAAATATTTATATAGGATTAAGTGATTAAAGATTCAAATTTAATTTTTACTATAGAATACACGGAATTTGGGTATTTGAAACTGTACTTCTGATATTAGGAAGTGAGGTTTCATTTAAAACAAGTGCAGTAAGTTTGTTTTGGTATGTTTTAGATTCCGGTATTTGGGGGAATACCGGAATTTTTTATCGAGTTTTTTAGTTGTTTTAATTAATTTTATAGTGTTTTTTTGTTTTGATTAATAAATATAAAGTTAGGGGTGCTATGTTATGGAGGAATTACAATATAGCGTTAATGAATGTGATATTGTACTGCAAAAGAGCAAAAACTATAAGTTTCTTAAAAGAGGTATAGATGTAATTGCTTCATTATGTGGATTGATTTTATTAAGCCCAATACTTTTAGTAATTATGGTTTTAATAAAGTTAGAATCTAAAGGTCCAGTAATATTTTCTCAAGAGCGTGTAGGGAGATATGGGAAGAAATTTAAAATGTACAAATTCAGATCAATGGTAGTAAATGCTGAAGAGTTAAAGAAAAATCTTGAAGCACAAAATGAAATGTCAGGACCAATGTTCAAAATGAAAGATGATCCTAGAGTTACCAAGGTTGGAAGGTTTATCAGAAAGACAAGCTTAGATGAAATACCTCAGCTTGTAAATATTCTTAAAGGAGATATGAGTCTTGTTGGACCAAGACCGAGCTTGCCAAAAGAGGTTGAACAGTTTGAATCTTGGATGCATAAGAGACATGAAGTAAAACCAGGATTAACTTGCTATTGGCAAGTAAGCGGAAGAAATAACATTGATTTTGAAGAGTGGATGAAGCTTGATATTAAATATGTTGAAGAAAGAAGTTTATTAATAGATATTAAATTGATTTTAAAAACAGTGTTGGTGCTGTTTGGGGATAAAAATGCAAGTTAATAAAGGGAGATAAAATATGGAAAAGATAAAGGTTATGAGCGTATTTGGTACTAGACCAGAAGCAATTAAAATGGCTCCATTAGTAAAAGCTCTTGAAAAAGATGAAAGATTTGAATCTATTGTTTGTGTAACAGCACAACATAGAGAGATGTTAGATTCAGTTTTGGAGATATTTGATATTAAACCACAATATGACTTAAATATAATGGCTCACGGTCAAACCATAATTGATATTTCTAATAAGGTACTAAAAGGAGTAGATGAAGTTATAAAGCAATGTACTCCACATATTGTATTAGTTCATGGAGATACATCAACTACTTTAAATGGAGCTTTAGCTGCCTTTTATAATAAAGTTCCAGTAGGGCATATTGAGGCAGGATTAAGAAGTTATGATATATATTCACCATTTCCTGAAGAAGCTAATAGAAAATTAACTGGTGTGATAACTAATTTACATTTTGCGCCTACAAAGACTAATGAGAAAAACTTGCTTTCTGAAGGTGTAAATAAAGAAAAGATATATGTAACTGGAAATACAGTAATAGATGCATTATTAAGTGTTGTTAATGAAAATCATATATTTCAAGATAAAACTTTAAATAATATTGATTTTGAAAATAAAAAAGTTATATTACTTACTACTCATAGAAGAGAAAATTGGGGCGAACCAATGGAGAATATCTTTAAAGCTATGATTGAGTTAATTAATAGTAATGATGATGTAGAAGTAATATTCCCAATGCATAAAAATCCATCGATTAGAGAATTAGCACATAAATATTTTGATAAATATTTAGATAAAGTTCACTTAATAGAACCATTAGAATATGTTGAATTTACTAACTTAATGGCTAAGGTTTACTTAATAATGACTGATTCAGGTGGAATTCAAGAAGAAGCTCCAGCATTAGGAAAGCCCGTTATGGTTTTAAGAACAGAAACGGAAAGACCGGAAGCAGTTGAAGCAGGAACTGTTAAGTTAGCAGGGATTAATAAAGAAACAATAATTAATATAGCAAATGAATTAATAAATAATGAAGAAACATATAAAACCATGGCACAAGCAACTAATCCATACGGGGATGGGAGAGCATGTGGCAGAATTTTAGAAATAATAGAAGAAAATTTTAATTTTATTGGAGGGGGAAAATAGAGTGGGTAAATTAAATATTATAGGATTAGGTTACATAGGACTACCTACAAGTTTAATGTTTGCAGCTAATGGAGTTGAAGTAGTAGGGACTGATTTAAATGAAAAATTAGTTGATACTTTAAATAGAGGAGAATTAACTTTTGAAGAAGAAGGTTTAGAAGAAGTTTTTAGAGTTGCTTTAGATAAAGGTATTACATTTAAAAAGGAATACGAGAGAACTAATAGATACATAATTACAGTACCAACTCCATATATGGCTGATTCCAAAAAGATAGACGCTAAGTATGTTATTGCAGCAACTAAGCAAGTACTAAAAGTTTGTGAACCAAATACGATTTTAGTCATTGAATCAACAATTTCACCAGGAACAATTGATAGATTTGTTAGACCTATAATTGAGGAGTCTGGATTTAAAATCGGACAAGATATTCATTTAGTTCACGCTCCAGAAAGAATAATACCAGGAAAAATGGTTTATGAATTAGAGCATAACTCAAGAACAATAGGTGCTGACTCAAGAGAAGTTGGAGAAGAAGTTAAATCTTGGTATAAAAGTTTCTGTAAAAATGAAATAGTTGTTACTGATATAAAAACTGCTGAAATGAGTAAAGTTGTAGAAAATACTTTTAGAGATATTAATATAGCATTTGCTAATGAGTTAGCTAAGATGTGTGATAAAGAAGGTATGGATGTATATGAACTTATAAGAATAGCTAATAAGCACCCTAGAGTTAATATATTAACACCAGGTCCAGGGGTAGGAGGACATTGCATATCAGTTGACCCATGGTTCTTAGTTGGTGACTATCCAGACATAGTTAATGTTGTATTAGGTGCAAGGGAAGTTAATGATTCTATGCCACAATATGTATTTGATAAAATTCATAAGATAATGAAAGAAAACAATATTAAGGATTATTCTAAGGTTGGTTTATATGGATTAACATATAAAGAAAATGTTGATGATATGAGAGAAAGTCCAACATTACAATTATTGGATATATTTGAAAAGTATAATATAGATACAGTTAAAATATATGATCCATTTATAAAAGAAAAGAAGTTTGAAAATCAAGTTATGAATTTAGATGATTTCTTAAATGATACTGAGTTAGTAGTAGTTTTAGTAAATCATGATGAGATTAGAAACAATCAAGAATTAATAAATGGAAAGATAGTTTATGATACAAGAAATGTAATTCACTCAGGTAAAAAAGTTTATAAAATATAAAATAAAAAATGTTAGGTTGCAATTCTTGTAACCTAACATTTTATAAGAAAAGGATAGAGTTTAATGAGCAAAAGAGTTAAGTTTTTAAATACATTTGTTGATGCATTAACTATGGATGAAACATTAGATCAAATACAAAAATATATAGAAAGTAAAGAATGCGTACAGCATGTTGTAATTAATGCAAGTAAAGTTAATTTAATGCAGGAAAATGAAGAGCTAACTAAAATAATTAATGAATGTCCTTTAATTAATGCAGATGGGCAATCTATAGTATGGGGATCAAAATTCTTAGGGAATCCGTTACCAGAAAGAGTTGCAGGAATAGATATATTTACAGAATTGGTTAAAGTATCGGCTGAAAAAGGATATAGACCGTATTTTTTTGGAGCTAAGCAAGAAGTTGTAGAAGAAGTAGTAAAAATATTTAAGGAAAAGTATCCTACATTAAATGTTGCAGGATATAGAAATGGGTATTTTAAAGAGGAAGAATCTAAGAATATTGCAGAAGAAATTAGAAATTCAGATGCAGATATATTATTTGTAGCATTTAGTTCTCCAATGAAAGAATTTTGGATAAGAGAACATATGGATATTATGAGAGTTCCATTTGCTATGGGTGTTGGTGGTAGTTTTGATGTTATTGCAGGTAAAACAACAAGAGCTCCTAAATGGATGCAAAGGTGTGGACTGGAGTGGTTTCATAGATTTATTCAAGAACCAAAAAGAATGTTTAGGAGATATATAATCGGAAATTTAAAATTTCTTAAATTAGTTTTAAATGGTAGGTAGGTAATTTACATGAATGTATTAATGTTAGGGCCAAGTAAAGATTCTATGGGTGGGATTTCAACAGTTATTAAAAATTTTTATGAGAATTTTAAATTTGATGATATAAACATAATTTATATGGCAACTTGGAAAGAAGGAAAATTAAGAGAAAGACTTATTTTCACAATATCAATTATATTGAAAATAATAAAGATTATAATTAAAGAGAAAATAGATATATTACATATACATGTAGCTCAGGATGGAAGTTTTTATAGAAAATCTTTAATTATTATTATAGCTAAGTTATTTAGAAAAAAAGTATTATTACATATACACGCCTCGCAATTCGATAAATTTTATGAAAAAAGTAATATTATTATTAGAATTTATATTAAATTTATTTTAAGTTTACCAAATAAGTTAATTGTATTGAGCCAGCAATGGGAAGAATTTTACAAAAAAATTACTAATAATAAAATAGTGGTAATAAATAATGCTGTATCAATTGATGAATATAAATACAATGAAAATGGTGAAATTATTTGCTTTTTTGGAAGATTAGGCAAAAGAAAAGGTATATATGATCTTTTAAAAGTAGTAGATAATATTTTGGAAAAACACAAAAATATTCAATTATATTTATGTGGTGATGGAGAAATTGAAAATGTAAAAAGAATAATATTAGAAAAAAAACTAGAAAATAGGATTATTGTTACAGGATGGATCAATAAAGAAGAGAAAGAAAAAATATTAAATAATTCTATTATCAATATTCTACCGTCATATAATGAAGGTATGCCAATGGCAATTTTAGAAACTATGGCAAGAGGAATCCCTAATATATCTACGAATATAGGAGGAATCCCTAATGTTATAAAACATAATTATAATGGAATGCTAATATCACCAGGGGATTTAGAAGAGTTATCCAAAATTATAGATTATTTAATTTCAAATAAACAAATAAGAACTGAACTAAGTAAGAATGCTTATAATACAATAAAATGTAAGTTTAGCATTGATAATTATAACAATAACTTTAGAAATGTATATAAATCAATTTGATTACGCAAAAGAATTACATAATTATTTAATATAAAAACAATGGAGGTAAAATGAATTTACTATTTTTTTCACATGTAAGAGAAGATTTACCAAAGGGAATAGGCACATCAAAAAAAATTGTTGCTCAATGTAAAGCTTTGAGTAATCTGGGATACAATGTATTTTATACATTCGAAAATAAGAACGGATTTATCATTTATGATATAGATAATAATATTATAGATAAAATTAATATTACAAATAAAATTAAATTTAGAATAGACAAATATAAATTTATAGAAAAATGGTGTAAATTAAACAATATAAATATTTTGTATTCAAGATATAATTATTTTGATACACAAACATATAGGTTATTTAAAAATTTAAAAAAAATAAAAGTTAAGATTATTTTAGAAATTCCCACATATCCATACAGAAAAGAACAAGTATTAGCTAATAAAGATATTTTAAATGAAAAAAAATATCTTAAATATATAATAAAAAGAGCGTTATTAATTGATGAGGATTTAAATATAAAAAGAGCTTATAAAGTACTTGATTTAATTGTTACATATAATCCGGTAAGTAAAAGACTATGGGGAGTAAATGCAATAGAAGTTGATAATGGTGTAGATTTAAAATCTATTCCAGTAAGAAATCATAAAAGTAGCAATGAAAAAGTTATATTTATGATAGTTGCAAATTTAAGTCCATGGCATGGTATAGATAGGTTTATAGAAGGTTTAAGGGAATATGATACGACTTTGAACATAAAGCCTGAATTATGGATAGTAGGAAGTGGAACAGAACTAGAAGGGTTAAAGAAATTAGTTGATAAATACAATTTAAAAGATAGTGTTAAGTTCTTAGGAACAAAAGTAGGTAATGAACTAGAAGATATAAAGTCTAAGGCTGATATTGGAGTAGCCTCATTAGGGCTCTATAGACTTGGACTTTCGAAAGTATCAACACTTAAAGAGAAAGAATACTGTGCATCAGGATTACCATTTATATATGCTTATGAAGAAAAAGAACTGAGTTCAGATTGTGAATTTGCGCTACAGTTTAAAAATGATAATTCTCCTATAGATATAAATAAAGCTATCGATTTTGCTATAAAAGTAAGAAATGATACTAACTTACATAAAAATATGAGAAATTTAGCTGCAGAAAAATATAGTTGGGATTCAATAATGAAATATATTTTAGATAAACTATAGAAAATAGGGGATTTAGTTATGAAAGATATAATGCTATTTACAAGTGAATTTCCATTTGGGTCAAAAGAAACTTACTTATTAAATGAGATAGAAGCATGTGAATGTATTAATAATATTTATATTGTACCTTTATTTACTACTATGAATAAAAAAAGAGAGATAAATAACGATAAAGTTAATATAAAAACTATTGAATTTGAAGATATCAAATTAAACAAGTTATTTAAACAATATTTAACTTTTTTTTGTGATAAGGATATTTGGAGAGAAATAAATTATATCTTAAAATCGAAAAAGAATGTTATCAAAAAAATTAAGAAAATGATATGGTTTTGGAGTAGAACTATAAAATTATATGTTCAAATAGAAGATTACATTGATAAAAGTCAAATAGATTTAACACAATTAGTGATTTATTCGTACTGGATGGCAGAGCATGCATATATAGCTTCAAAATTAAGTAGTAGATTTAAAGAAATAAAGATAATTTCTAGATGTCATGGATATGACTTATATGAATATAGAAGCGAATTAGACTATATACCATTTAGAAATCAAATTTTTAATAATACTGATTATATATTGCCTATATGCAAAAATGGATATGACTATATTGTATCTAGGTATAGAGATATAGATAGAAATAAGTTAAAGATATCATTTTTAGGAACAAAGGATTATGGATATAATTTAAGAATTCAAGATGATAAATTTAAAATAATAAGCTGTTCAAATATAGTAGACGTAAAAAGAATAGATTTAATAGTAAAATCCTTAATGTATATTACAGACTTCGAAGTGGAATGGACACATTATGGAGATGGAAAAAATAAAGAAGAGATACTAGAGTTGTGTAAAAGACTTCCAGATAATATAAGATATATATTTAAGGGGCAAGTCGATAATGAAGAAATACTAAAGCAATATGAAATTCAGAATTTTGATTTATTTATAAATGTTAGTTTAGCAGAAGGCTTACCAGTATCAATTATGGAAGCTCAATCAAAAGGCATTGTAGTAATAGCTACTGATGTTGGAGGTACATCTGAAATAATTACAGATAAGTTTAATGGCTTTTTATTAGACAAGAACTTTAAAGAGGAAGAATTGGCTGAAATTCTAATTAAATATAAGGAGCTACCAGATGAAGAGAAAATTATTATGAAAAAAAGATCTAGACAAATATGGAGCAAAAATTTTGATGCATCAATTAATTATAGATGCTTTTTTAAGTGGATAGATGAGATTTAAATAGGAGGAAGATTATGCCTGGATTTTGTATAAGTAATTTAAGTAATAGGATAGTACTAAACAATTATAATAATCAAAATTGTATTCAAGATAATTTAGAGTATAGTAAATGGCATATAAGAAGAAATGTTTTGAAAAAATTCTTAGATGATAAAGTGTTTTTTCAAAATAATAAAATTATAGTTATCATAGACGGTATTATATTAAATAAATCAGAACTATTAAGTAGATATAATTGTAATACTTTAGATAAATTAGTAGAGATTATTTCTAAAGAAGATAAGACATTTTTTTCACAGTTTGAAGGTAGCTTTTCAGGGGCAATTTACTACAAGGATGATAATGAATGGTATATTTTCACATCACCTTTAGGAGAAAAAGCAATATATTATTATGAAAAAAATAATAAGTATATAATTGGCTCGCAGTTAAATTATATTACAGATACGTTAAAAGTTAATAATGTAAAAATATCACTAAATGAAGAATCGCTAAGTCAATTTATGGCTTATGGTTATTTTTTAGATAAGTCTACAAGTATTAAAGAAATATTAAGGTTATATCCTGGTGAATATATTAAAATATCTAATGATTCTTCTAGTATACATAAATATTTTATTTGTGATTACGAGCAAAAGGAGATAAGCATAGATGACGCTATAGAAAATTTAGATAGAAGCTTTAAAAATTCATTAAAAAAGATATTTAATAAAAATAAAGAGTATAATTTTATCAACTTATTAGATGTTAGTGGTGGATTAGATAGTAGAATGATTTGCTATTCAGCTAAAGAATTAAATGAAGAAAATGTATTACTAGATTGTTATTCACAATCAGGTGCAAAGGATGATATTATCTCTAAAAAAATAGCAAAGAATTTAAATTATGATTATGTATTTAGATCAATTGATAATGCTAAGTGCATGTTAAATATAGATGAGAATATTTTAATGAATAATGGTGCAACAGTATATTATGGAATTACTGGTGGTAAGGATATGTTAGAAATGATGAATCCTTATATTTATGGGGTTGAAACAACTGGATTGTTAGGAGATATCTATGACGGAAGCATGGTAATTGATAGATGTGATGGTCAGCCTGATAATAATTACTTAAAATTTAGATATTCTAACACTTTGGAATATGGGAAAGATTTTACAGTAGACTTAAGTATAGCAAATAGGTTTAAGAAATATAGAAATGAGCTATATTGGTTTTATACTAGAGGTATGATATTTGGAATGACATCATATTTTATAAGACAAAATTTCACAGAGGTTGCAACTCCTTTTGGAGATAAAGAATTTTTAAAGAATTATTTGAGTATCCCTTGGGAGATGAGAGTTAAGCAGCATACTTTACGTAGATGGTTAATAAAGAAATACCCTAATGCTGCAAAGATTAAATATGGTAATACAGGAGTTTCTGTAAATTCATCTATTAAATTTTATGGTGAGTTTTTAAGAAAATATAATAGATTGAAATTTAAGGTAAAAAGAAAATTTAAAAAAGAACCAATAAACATGTCAGATGTACAATATTGGTATGATAATAATAAAGAGTTTAATACTTATATAAATAATTATTGCAAAGAAAACTATAATTTATGCGTAGGATTTTCTAAAATTGAAAGAAATATAAATAAATTATTAGAATCAGGAAAAGTTGTTGATAAATTAATAGTAGTAAGTGTTTTATCAAGTATTAAATGTTTTTATTATGAATTGGAGGAAAAAAATAAAGTAAATGAATCAAAAAATAATAGATAAAATTCAAAGCTTACATAAGAAAGGTTTTTTTTATATATTTGGAAGTGGAGTTTTGAATAAGATTATAGGTTTTATGAGTAGTGCAATATTAGTTAGAATTATAACTAAAGAAGAGTATGGAGTTTTCACATATGCTTGGAATATTTTTAGCTTTATATTACTACTGAATGGCTTTGGAATTAGCTATGGGATTTTACAAATATGTAGTGAGAAAAGTGAAGATTATGATTTAAATTATAAAATATTTAAATGGGGACAAAAATTTGGAATAAGTATTGATATGATAATAGCAATTCTAATAATATGTATAGCATTATTTATACCTTTACCAATACATAATGCTAATTATGTATTAGGATTACTATGTATTATGCCTATATTTATTTTAATATTTGAAATGCAATCTTCTTATTTGCGTGCAAATAAACTTTCCATAGAATTTTCTAAAATATCTATGTTGAATACATTTCTGATATTTTTATTTTCCGTAATAGGAGCGTACATATTTAAAGAGTTTGGACTTATTTATGGAAGATATATAGCATATTTTATAACTATTATATATAGTGCTAAATTTATAAAAAAAGGTACTGATAGAGTAAAAGAGCTTGATATAAATACTAAGTTGAAAAATGAAATAAAGAATATTTCATTTACCAGTATGATTAATTCAGGATTATCACAAGTATTATATTTATTTGATATTTTTGTAATTGGATTAGTTATTTCTAGTGAATCTACAATTGCATCATATAAAATTGCAACTATGATTCCTTCGGCATTAAGCTTTATTCCATTATCATTGGTTACATTTATATATCCATATTTTGCACAAAAGTATAAGGATAAAAAATGGTGCCTAAGTAAGTATAATATGTTAACATTTTATTTTGGAATATTCAACTTAATAATATCAGCAGTATTATTTGTATTTGCACCATGGATTATTACTATATTATTTGGACCGGAGTATTTAGATGCTATAACTTCATTTAGGATATTGACTGTAAGCTATTTCTTTTCTGGAACTTTTAGAGTAATAGCAGGTAATATTTTAGTAACACAAAAAGAGTTGAAATTTAATATGTTTGTTGCTATTTTTTCAGGTTTAGTAAATATAGTAGTTGATTTTTATTTTATAAAACTATGGGGGGCAAATGGAGCAGCAATAGCAACATTATTAGTTGTCATATTAACAAGTATTTTGAATGTTGCATATTTAATTTATAGATTGAAAGCCAAAGGTGATAGATAAATGAAAAGTATAAAAATTTCAATTGTTCATTTGATGTTATGTTTATATTTTTTTATATTATTTTTTATTCCATATTATACGACTTATAGTAATTCATATAGTGAAGCCTTTATTTTATCTAGCTTTGTTCTAATGATATGTAACATACTTCTTTTTAAATATAAGAAAAAAGAAGTAATTTTTAACAGTAAGAAAAAAGAAGTTTTTTTTAAGATAAGTTTAATTCTATTTGCTAGTTTTTTTTGTGTTAGTAACTTAACTTTAAAATGTTGGTATTCTATGATAAATCAAATAAATGCATTTATTTTCTTGTATTTATTTGCAACTCGTATATGTAATTATAAAAAAGACTTAGATAAAATTATGAATAGAGTTATTATAATATTTTTTATTTCAATAATAATAAGTATTATATTTAGAATAATTGGTGGAGATGCAATTAAATTTTATAATCATAATATGTATGTTAGATACCAAGGAAGTTTTTCAGATAAAAGACTAACATATATTTTTAATCATAAAAGTGAATATGGGTTAATTTTATTAGTATTTTTTATGTATGTACTATATTATTTTAAAAGTAGATATAGAAAAGTAATATTAATAGGTATCATATTAACCTTGGTACTAACAAATTCTATGATTAGTATAGGATGTGCGACTATAATTTTAGTAACATATATATATGCACAGTATTGGCAAAGATGTAATAAGTATATCAAGATAGCATTAACTATATTTTCAGGTTTAGCTATTTGTTCAATTGTTATAATCGTTATATTACTTATATCAAATGTAAGAGATTTATCTACATTAGGATCAAGAAGTGTTATTTGGAAATACGCATTTAATTATTTAATTGAAAATTCCAAGGGAATAGGAACTAATTTTCAAAATATTACATTTGATGTTGGATTAGATTTTTATGTGAATAATTTTCATAATGTCTTTTTAAATGAAATGCTTCAGTTCTCAAATATTGTTGGAATATTATATAGTATATTAATAATTTCTATAGTAATATTTTCTATATTTAATTATAATAACAAGATTGTTTCATTTATTAATACAGGAGTAGTTATTTTACCATTATTATTTGATAACTCATTATGGACATCTACATTACCAATATATATAGTAATAATATATATGTTCGGATATCAGTCAAGAAGGAGTAAAGAAATAAGCTGATTTTAATTATTAATATTAGTTTAAATTAATTTTTATTATGGTAGGTAAAGATGAAATATCAAAATGATTCAATAGATTTAAGTAAATTGATTTTTGCACTTTTAATTGTTTTTTTACATGTTGGTAATAACAATGGATTTGTGAATATTATAGCTCAATATATAGCAAGAATGGGAGTACCATTTTTCTTCACTATTTCTGGATATCTGTTTTTAAAAAAATTTAATAATAATAGCAGGCCGTTAAATGTAGTAAATAATGCTATTAAAAGGTTAATAAAATTATATTTAATATGGATAATTATATATATGCCGATATTTATTAAAGGGATAATTAAAGATAATAATATAATGTTATTTTTTCAAGAGCTATTATTTAAAGCTCCAGCATTTCAATGGTATACTGTAGCTTTAGCTGTTGGAATATTAATTAATGTTTATATTTGGAGTAAGTTTAAATTAAAAACTGGAATTGTTATGTTTATCTTTATATTGCTTTATATTATAGGTTGTTGTGGGAATACATATATTCATATTTTAAAATTGGATAATGTTTTTGATGGATATTTAAGAATTTTTTTAACAACTAGGAATGGAATATTTTTTTCACCAATATTTATTTTCATTGGAATGTTAATAAATAAAATTGAAGATAAATTTGATAAAACTAAAAGCTTATGTTTTTTTAGTCTTTTCTTCAGTATATATTTGATAGAAGTATATTTAGTACAATCTAATTTAGGTAAAAATGAAGATTGTTCAATGTATTTTACAATGCCTTTAGTAATTATGTTTATGTGTCTATTAATAATTAAAAGCAATATTAAATTAAAGTATTCAAGGGAATTGCGAGAATTGAGTACATTTATATTTTGTTCTCAATATGGGTTTATTTTTATAAATACTATTTTGATAAATAAATTAATGAAGATTCAATTAGATTCATTAATATTATGGATATGTGTAATAGTAGAAATTATTATTACATTTACTTTATTAAGAAGAATTAAATATGGGCAAAGTGATTTTACTTTTGCTGATAATGATAAACCTTGTTATGATATTCCGGTAAGATCATTAAGTACACATTCTTAATAAAAGAG